>JAVHLY010000007.1:0-42525 GCA_031081585.1 Armatimonadota bacterium | reverse complement strand
CGCGTGTACTCCCCGGGGCTGCTCGTGCTCCCACAGGCCGGCCCGGCGTTCCCCCCGAGAAGACCGGGGTGATCCCGGCGGCCAGCCAGGCATCGATCAGGCCGGTAAAGGCCGTGCTGCCGCGGGGAGCGCCCCAGGAGTTGTTGATCGTATCCGGCATGGAGCGCGCCGGCAGGCCCAGCAGGAAGTCGGAGCACTCCAGGATGTCGGTGAGCGTGCCCCTCCCGCCCGCGTCCATCGCCTTGCAGGCGATCCACTTGGCGCTTCTGGCCACCCCGATGCCCAGGGCCCAGGCGCCCCACGGCCGTCCCCATCGTGTGGGTCCCGTGGAAGTGGTCGTCGTAGGGGACGCGCTCTCCGGCGACGGCGTCGAGCCAGCAGGTCCGGTGGGGACCGTCGCGGCCACATCGGTAGTTCCGGACCAGGGCCGCATGCGTGTGCCGGACGCCCGTATCGATCCCCGCCACCACGACCCCCTGGCCGCGGAAGCCGAGCGCCCACGCCGCCGGTGCCTGCACCTGCCGGATGTTCGACTGCACCGCCAGGATGCCCACGTCCGCGTCGGCAGGGCGGGCGCCGCCGACGAGCCATCCCTGCACCTGGACGGGTGTGTCGGCTTCGAGGGCGTCCACACCGGGGAGGGCGGCCAGGGTGGAGACGGCTGGCTGCCCGCCGGTCACCGAGACCACGTTGGTCGAGAAGAACCCCTGGAACGCCCTGACGAGTCCCTGCGCGTGCAGCTGCGTGAGCCGGTGGAGGACGGGGGCCTGGCTCCTGGCGGCCGTCGCCTTGAGGAGGTTGACCGTCCGCTCTCGCCGGGCCAGCCGGTCGGGCGCCGGCGGCAGACCGTCGAGCTGCGGCCGTGCCGACAGGACCACCAGGAAGGTGGCCTCCCCCGTCGGATTCGTGCCCATCTGCTCGAAGATGCGGGGATCGATCGGCGCCCGGGCCTGCGTCAGCGAGGGAGCGGCCGCCAGCAGGCAGAGGAGGACGAGCCCCGTCCAGGCCCCTATGACCTTCCGCACGGCCACCCACCTCTCCCAGGGGCGGAAGGATGCCCGAGGCTCCCTCCGCCCCCGGAGGCGCTGAACGAGACTCTCAGGCTGTAGCGTGAAGTCGTGAGGAGACTACGGTGGTGCAGGAGCCTTTCCTGCGCAGGAATATTGCGACATACTCTCATGCCCAGGGGGAGGGGTGCAGCCCATGACCGCCGATAGCACCGTCACCCTGACCTTCCTCACCGAGGGACACCGATACGAGGGAGCGGTTGCGCGCAGCGGCATCTTCCACGAGGCGCTCGAGCGTCTCCTCCCGGACGGGCTACGGGTGGGACGCCGCCTGACCATCCGCACTCCCGCCGGCGACCCCGTCTACCCGGACATGTTCATCGGCGAGACGGTGGCGCACTTCGGCACCCGGACCTTCCACGTCACCAGCGAGCCGCTCGGCACCGTGCCGGGGTCCTGGCAGAACGTCGGCTTCGACCACATCGCCCTGGCCGTGTACGACCGCGCCGACGCCCGCCGCTTTTTCAGCGAGGTCCTCGGCCTGCGGGTCATCCGCGACGACGCCCACCAGACCGTGTTGACGGCGGGGGCGGGCGCGATCTTCCTCTTCGACGCCGCGCCGGGCCCGCTCAACCCCGGCGTCCCCTCGCGCGTGCACCACATCGGCTTCGTGGTCGACGACCTGGCGGCGGCCTGGCACCACGTGCGCCGCCACGGCCTGCCGTCCGACTACATGGTGCTGGAGCGGGACGAGCGCTGGTCGCTGTACTTCTTCTACGACAACGGCGACGTGCGCTTCATGGTGCAGCTGTCCGAGATCAAACCGGAGCACCGGGGCATCCCCCGCCCCGAGCGCTTCACCCGCCTCATGTACGACTACGGCCGTGGGCCCTACGGGGTGCGCGTTCCGGCCGAGGGGAACCGCTGAGCCGAGGGGGATCGCTGAGGTCGACACAGCCCGCCACGCCGCCGGGGGCCCATGGGTGAGCCGCCGATCGACGAGACGCCGCCGGTCGACGCGACGCCGCCGGTCGACGCGACCTGGTACAGGAGGCCTCCGGGGGTGCCGGAGGAGACCTCCGCCGGGGGAGTCGTCGTGCGCCTGGAGAGCGGGCGGGTGTACGTCGCGCTGGCGCGCGAGGGCCACTGGCCGCGCTACGTCCTGCCGAAGGGGCGGGTCGCGCCCGGCGAGTCCCTGGAGGAGGCCGCCCGCCGCGAGGTGGCCGAGGAGACCGGCCTCACCGACCTGACGCTGGTGGGCCCGCTCGGGGCGGTGGAGCGGCTGAGCTTCGACCGCTCGCGCTGGAAGACCACGCACTACTTCCTCTTCCGCACCACCCAGCGCGAGGCCATACCGGCCGACGCGGCGCACCACCCCACCTTCGGCGGGTGGTTCCCCCTCGACTCGCTGCCGGAGATGTTGTGGCCCGAGCAGCGGGCTCTGTTGGAGACACACCGGGACCGCCTCGAGGCGGCCGCCCGCGGCTGAGCAGCCGCCTGCCCGCGCCCCTCACGGAGCGCTGAGCACCGCCACCACGGCCTCGTGCAGGTGGCCGTTGCTCGCCAGCACGTCCCACGAGCGCAGCGGCCCGCCGTGGATGTCGGAGACGCGCCCGCCCGCCTCCTCGACCAGCAGCAGCCCCGCCGCCACGTCCCAGAGGTTGAGCCCGGCCTCCCAGAAGGCATCCAGCCGACCGGCCGCCACGTAGGCCAGGTGCAGGGCGGCCGACCCCGTGTTGCGTACCCCGTGCACCACCTGGAGGAAGCGGCCCAACGGGCGCAGGTGCTCCGGCCGGACCTTCGTCCCGGAGAACCCCGTGGCCAGGAGGGCGTCCTCCAGCCGCGCCGTCACCGACACCTCGAGCCGCCTCGGGGCGCCGCTGTCCTGCAGGACCCAGGCACCGCGACCCCGCCCCGCCACGAACAGCTCCCGCAGGACCGGGTCGCAGATCACCCCCAGAACGGTCTCCTCCCGGCGCTGCAGTGCGAGGGAGACGGTGAAGACCGGCACCCCGTGGGCGAAGTTGGTCGTGCCGTCGAGCGGGTCGGCCACCCAGCGGAACTCGCCGCCCGGGCGGCGCGCCCCCTCCTCGCCCAGGTAGCCGTGGTCGGGGAAGCGCGCCGTGACGGCCTGGAGCAGGAACGCCTCGACCTCCCGGTCGGCCCGGGTGACCAGGTTGGCGGGCCCTTTCAGGCGGATCTCCTTGTCCGCGGCCGTCTCGGCGAAGAGGGCCCCGAGACGCTCGCCGGCCCGCCGGGCCAGGTCGACGGCGAAGGCGGCGTACGGGTCGCTCAGGAAGTCCTCGAAGGTGCGATTGGCATCCACGTCCCCTTACTGTACCGCGTCGGCGGGGGAGTGGAGGGGCTGCCGGTCGAGGCGGCGCGACTAGACGAAGGGCACGCGGTCGAACGGGGCGCCCAGGATCTTGATCGGGTCCGCGCCCAGCCAGCGCTCCAGCACCGTCGCGTAGACGGAGCGGAAGTCAATGGCGTGCTTGAGGTCCCCGTCGGTCAGGTCGGTGAGGCTGGGGTGCTGCCCGTAGAGACCGCCCTTGACCGCCGGCCCGAAGAGGAACATCGGTGCCGCCGTCCCGTGGTCGGTGCCGGCGCTGCCGTTCTCCGCCACCCGCCGCCCGAACTCGCTGAAGGCCAGCGTGAGCACCCGGTCGGCGTTGCCTTGGGGGCGCAGGTCGCGGTAGAAGGCCTCCACCCCTTCCGCCAGCTCGGCCAGCAGCCGCTCGTGGACGCCGCGCTGGGCGGCGTGGGTGTCGAACCCGGTCATGTGCGCGTAGTAGACCCGGGTGGGCAGCCCGCCGGCGATCATCTGGGCGATCAGGCGCAGGCTGGCGGCGAAGTGGCTGTTGGGGTAGCCGGTCCCGCCACGGTAGCGCGCCACCGCCGCGCGCACCTGCTCCGCCG
This sequence comes from Armatimonadota bacterium, assembly GCA_031081585.1. NCBI lineage: Bacteria > Bacillati > Armatimonadota > Armatimonadota bacterium. Next base: position 38,599 of record JAVHLY010000007.1, on the reverse strand, counting down.
AGACGTAGGCGTTCATGGCGGTGTGGCGCAGGAAGTCGATGGTGCCCGGTTCGTTGGGCGCCGGGGCGTTGAGCAGGCGGAAGAGCTCCACCTGCTCCTGCCGGCCGATCCCCTCGAAGCTCGGCATCCACTGGAAGGCCTCGGGGGACTCCAGGGTCACCCCCTGCCCGGAGGCGGCCCGCATCGCCAGCGGGAGCGTGGGCCCCACGTTCACGCCCACGGTGGGCTGCTCGCACACCGGGCACTGGCTGTCGAAGTAGCGGCCGATCCAGCCGTAGCGCACCACCCGGCCCTCCGGGTCGGCGGTGTGCCAGATCTCCATGGAGCGGAAGTGGGAGCGGCTGGGGTTGGGATAGCCCACCCCCTGCACGACGGCCACCGCACCCTGATCGTAGAGCCCCTTCAACCGCGCCAGCGCAGGGTGCAGGCCGAGCGAGTCGGTGAGCCGCAAGACGTCCTTCTGCGGCACAGCCAGCGTGGGGCGCGCCCGGTAGTAGGCGTCGTCGGCGAAGGGCACCACCGTGTTCAGCCCGTCGTTCCCGCCGCCGAGCTGCACGACCACCAGGATGCGCTGGTCGGGGACGCCGGGGCGGCTCTGCACCTCGGCAACGTCCCAGGGGTTGGTCATGGCCAGGGCCGTGCGGGTGAGGAAGGCGGGCGCGGTGGCGCCCACGGCCACCATGGTCAGCCCCTTCTTCACGAACTCGCGCCGGGTCATGCCGTGCGGCATGGGCGGCCTCCTCTCAGCAGAGCTGGTACTCCGGCATGCTCAGGATCAGGTGGAGCGCGGTACGGACCCGCTGCAGGGTGAACCGGACAGAGTCGGTGGGACGGTTCGCCCCGAGGGCCCGCAGCAGGGCGAAGGTGCGTTTCCGGTCGAGGACCGCGCCCGGCAGGAACCGGCGGATGAGCGCCGCCACCGCCTCCCCGGCCGTCTCCGCCCCGTCCAGGAGCCCGGCCACCTCCACGGGGCGCAGCCCTCCGGCCGCCCGGCGGGGGACGCCCGGCATCTGCCCGTTGGTGAGCAGCCCCGCGAAGTTGTAGCGGACCAGGATGGTGGAGGTGGTGATCCACCCCTCGCCGCTCGGCCAGCCGCCCACGTGCGGCGGGATCAGCAGCGCCTGGCCCATCAGGTCCATCGCCAGCGTGAGCGCGCGGGCGGCCTCGGAGCCCAGGCCGAGCAGGCGGGCCGTGCCGATGACGAGCTGCGCCGGGCTCTTCACCTGGGCTCGCAGGGCCTGCGGGGCGTAGAAGGCCTCCGAGCGCAGGATGGTCCGCACGAGCGGCCCCACCTCGAAGTCGACGGCGCGGAAGGTGCGGGCCAGCTCCTCCACCAGGCCGTCGGGCGGGCGGTAGCCGGCGAAGAACTCGAAGAGGCGGCGCGGCAGGAAGCGCGCCGTGGCCGGCTGCTCGAAGATGATGTCGATGACGTCCGTGCCGTCGAAAGGCCCGGTGCGCCCGAGGAAGGTCTTCACCCCGTCGTCGTGCTGCGCCCGGTTGAAGACGAACTCGGTGCCCCGGAAGGTCCACCCGGTGAAGGCGCGGGCGGCCTCCTTGACGTCCTGCTCGGTGTAGTGGCCGATCCCCATGGTGAAGAGCTCGAGGAGTTCCCGGGCGTAGTTCTCGTTGGGGCGGCCCTTGCGGTTGCTGGCGTTGTCCAGGTAGGTGAGCATGGCCGGGTCGCGGCTGATCGCCAGGATCAGCGCCTTGAAGTTGCCCAGGGCCATGCGGCGGAAGAGCTCGTTCTGCTGGTAGAGCAGGACGGGGTTGCGCACCTCGGGGAAGCCGGAGACCAGCAGCCCGTGCCAGAAGAGGACCATCTTCTCCTGGAGCGGCCGGTGCGTCTGCACCATGCGTGCCACCCACCACTCCCGCGTGGCCTGCAACGCCTCCCGCTGCGACCGCACGATGCGCTGGGCCAGGGCGCGGCGGGCGGCCTCGTCGGCCCCGGTGCGGCGCAGCGCCTCCGCCTCGTCGGCCAGGCGGCCGAGCTCGCTGTAGTCGGGCGGTGGGAACGCCTCGGGGGTGCGCTCGTAGCCGAGCAGCTCCTCGACGGCGCCGTCCGGGCCGAGGGCGACCAGGCGGCGCACCTCCTCCGGCGGCCCGCCGAAGCCGGCCCGGTTGAGCAGGTGGGCGGCCCGGACTTCGTCCCAGGGGGCACTGGCGGTAGGACGGAACCGGCGCAGGGACGGCTCGGCCACAGGTCACCCCTCCCCTTCCGTTACGACACCCGGCACCATCCGGAGGTTTAGCCGGGGCGCGGTCGAAGATGGCCGCGACCGTGGAGATCGACCGCGCCCGCCCTGCCGACCTCCCCACCCTCCTCGAGCTGTGGGGCGACCTGGCGGCCTTCCACGCCGGGCTGGACCCCGCCTTCGCGCCCGCCCCGCACTGGCGGAGCGCCTACGAAGCCTACCTGCTCGACCTGATGCACCGCGACGACGCCCGCGTCCTGGTGGCCCGCGTGGCCGGGACGGTGGTGGCCTTTGCCGTCGGCCGCCTCACCACCCTCCCGCCCTTCTTCGCCGACCGGCGCCGCGGGTACATCCAGGACGTGGTGACCCACCCGCGCTACCGGCGCCGCGGCATCGCCACCCGCCTGGTCGAGCACCTCCTGGCCTGGATGGCGGAAGAGGGCATCGCCACGGTCGAGCTCACCGTGGCCGTCGGGAATCCCGAGGCCATGCGCTTCTGGGAGCGGCTCGGCTTCCGGGTCTACATGCACCAGGCGCGCCGGCAGCTTCACGCGCCCGCACCTCCGGCCCCGTCCGGCAGGCGCGGCGGGAAGACGAGATAGCTCACCAGCCAGCCGGCCACGCCGCAGAGCACGGTGACGCCCACCCACAGGTCCGCGCTCCACGCCACCCGCGAGGCCGGGAAGAGGTCGGACAGCCCGACGACCCCGCGCGATCCGTGTCCCCGCGCGCCCTGCAGGGCCGCCAGCGTCAGGAAAGAGGCGAGGGCGGTGGCGGCCGGGACCAGCGCGGCCACCAGGCGCACCTGACCCGAGTCCGAGCCTCCCTGCCCCCCGCCGAGGCGGTCGACGAGCCGGTCTCCCGCCAGGCCGGCCAGGACGATCCCCGGGACCAGGACCACCGTGCCGCGCAGGAGGCTGAGAGGGACAACACTCAGGGTGAGGAGCAGCGTGACGGCGCCGGAGGGCAGGCGCGGCCACCGCCGCAACAGCAGGAGGAGGCCGCCGGTCAGGGAGACGCTCTGGACGAGGTAGCCCAGCACCCCGAGACCGTAGATGTGCGCGCCGACCCCGTAGCGCGAGGGGGTGCCGAGCGTCCCGTAGCTCACGCCGGCCGCCAGCGGCTCCACCACCGGGTGCGCGTACTGGACCATGTAGCCGACGAGGAAGAGGAACAGCCCCAGGGAGAGCACCGCGGGAAAGGCGTCCCGGGGCCGTCGACGCCCTGCGGGCGCACACCAGGCGCGGCGCAGCGGGTCGAGGAGGATGAGCCCGAGCCCGGCGGCGTGGAGAACCTGGAAGGGGTGGAGGAGCGGGGTGAGGGGTTCGTCGATGGTCAGGGGGCTCGGGCCGCGGAAGGGACCCGGCCGCAACAAAGTCCCGGTGACCCCCCCGAGGACCAGCAGCAGGCCCACCGCCGGGAGGCTCTCCTGGCCCAGTTCCTGGACCGCTCGACCAGCCGATCCGCGCCCCGGCCCTCCGAGGCGCGCCAGCCGGCCGGCTGTCAGGACCGCCACCGCGCCCAGGCCCAGGAAGTACGGCAGGTGCAGGGGAACGGGGGCGGCGGGGAGGCCGAGCGCCACGGACGGCGGGCCGCGCCGCTCCGTCCGGGGGGCGAGCGTGTGTGCCAGGTGGCGGTGGTGGGCCCACCCGTCCAGCACCACGGCGGCGACGAGCCAGGCTGCCAGGAGGACGCCCGTCCAGAGCCTGGCCGGGACCATGGCCCGCTGGCGGGGATGCGCGACCGCGGTGCCTCGCCGTGTTGCCCCGGTCTCCGTGGCCATCCCGCGTCTCCCCGCGCCCGCTTAGGCGACCGCAGGGGGAACTCCTCCATCGCCGGGCGCATCGAGGGGTGAGCGTGCCCGCACGAAAAAATTGCGCACAGGGAGGCGAGCGCGCCCGCCCGAAATGATGCAGGGATGACGGACCGCCTCGAGACCGTCTACCGTTCGGTGCGCGACGCCGGGCTGCAGGCCCTCATCGTCTCCACCCCGGCCAACACCTACTACCTGACGGGCTTCCGGGCGGTCACCTACTCCCGGCCGGTGGTGGTGGTCCTCACCGCCTCCCCGGTGCTGGTCATCCCGGAACTGGAGGCCGCCCACGCCCAGGCCCGTTCCCGGGTGCGCGATATCCGCACCTACGCCGACACCGGCCTCGGCGGGCTGGCCGGCAAACACCCGGTCCACCTCGCCCTCGACCTCACGATCGAGGTCCTGCGCAGCCAGGAAGTGCGGGGGCCCGTCGGCTTCGAGGCCGGCGGGCTGACCTTCGAGGGGTATGCCTACCTGCGCGAGCACGCCCCCTGGGAGCTGCAGCCCACCCGGCGGCTGGTGGAGGCGCCGCGCATGGTCAAGGACGCGGGGGAGCTGGAGCTGATCCGCCGCGGCTGCCTGCTGGCCGAGCACGGCATGGCCGTGGAGGTGGACGCGAGCCAGGTAGGGGCGGCGGAGGTGGCCATCATGGCGGAGGGCAACGCGGCGATGCTGCGCGAGGCCGCCCGCCGCTTCTCCGACGACGAGGTCGCTGCCAGCTCCCGGCCGGTCTCCGGCGAGAAGACGGTGCTGCCCCACTCCATCCCCTCGGGGCGTCAGCTGCGCTCCGGGGACGTGGTCATCCACGGCACGGGCTGCACCGTGAACGGCTACTACAGCGAGGACGAGCGGACCATCTTCGTGGAGAAGGCCACGGCGGAGCAGCGCGGGCTCTTCGAGGTGATGGTGCGCGCCCAGCAGGCGGCCCTGGCGGCCATCCGGCCGGGCGTCCCCTGTCGGGAGGTGGACCGGGCGGCGCGCGCCGTCATCGAGGAAGCGGGCTTCGGGGCGTTCTTCATCCACCGCACCGGGCACGGGATCGGCATCGACTACCACGAGCTGCCCTTCTTCGCCCCCGGGGACGAGACCGTGCTGCAGCCGGGCATGGTCCTGTCGGTCGAGCCCGGCATCTACGTGCCGGGTGTGGGCGGGTTCCGCCACTCCGACACCATCGTGGTCACCGAGGACGGGTGCGAGGTCCTCACCCACTACCCCAAGGACCTCGATTCGCTGATCGTGGGCTGAGGGCGATGGAGGACCGGGCAGCTCCCGAGCAGCAGCCAGACGGCGCGCGCCGGGCCAGGGACGTTCGCCCGGCCCGGACCATGCGCCGGGCCGTCGCCACCTTCTCCATCGTTGCCCTGGACCCGCGCACAGGCGAGGTGGGGGTGGCCGTGGCCAGCAAGTTCCTGGCCGTGGGCGCGGCGGTGCCCTGGGCCCGCGCCGGGGTGGGCGCGGTGGCCACGCAGGCGTGGGCCAACCTGAGCTACGGGCCCGACGGGCTGCGCCTGCTGGAGCAGGGCCTGGCGGCTGACGAGGTGGTGGCCCGGCTCGTCGACGCGGACGAGCAGCGTGAGCACCGCCAGCTCGGCGTGGTGGACGCGCGCGGCCGGGCGGCGGCATGGACCGGGCGCGAGTGCCTGGAGTGGGCCGGCCACCGCACCGGCGAGGGCTTCACCTGCCAGGGCAACATCCTGGCCGGACCGGAGGTGGTGGCGGCCATGGCCGAGACCTTCGCGCGGACCGACGGCGCCCTCCCGGAGCGGCTGGTGGCGGCGCTGGCCGCGGGGGAGGCCGCCGGCGGGGACCGGCGCGGCCGGCAGTCCGCCGCCCTCTACGTGGCGAAGGAGCGCGGCGCCTACGGCGGGGTGCTCGACCGCTACGTCGACCTGCGCGTGGACGACAGCGAGCGCCCCGTCGACGAGCTGCGCCGGCTGCTGGAGCTGCACCGCTTCTACTTCCCCCCGGGCGTGCCCGACGTCGTGCGCCTGACCGAGCCGACGGTGCGCGAGATCCAGGAGGCGCTGCGGCGGCGCGGGTTCTACGAGGGCGAGGTCACCGGCCGCTACGACGCGCGCACCAAGGACGCCTTCCGCCGCTGGGTCGGGGTGGAGAACCTGGAGGAGCGCTGGCGCGAGGACGACATCGTCGACCGCCTGGTGCTCCTCCACCTGCGGCGCCAGGCCCGGACCACGCCGTGACGCGGCGCGAGCGGCTGCTGGCGGCGCTGCGCGGCGACCCGGTGGACCGTCCCCCGGTGGCCCTGTGGCGCCACTTCCCCCGGGAGGACAGCCGCGCCGAGAGCCTGGCCCGCGCCCACGTCGCTTTCTTCCGCGCCTGGGAGTGGGACTTCCTCAAGGTGACGCCGGCCAGCGGCTACTACGGCGACGACTGGGGCCTGCGCGCCGGTTACCGGCCGAACCGCGAGGGGGTGCGCCACTACACCGACCGTCCCATCAAGAAGGCGGCCGACTGGGGGCGCCTGCGGCCCCTGGACGTCTCCGCCGGCGCCTACGGCCGCGAGCTGCACGCCCTCCGCCTGATCCGCCAGGAGCTGCGCGACGAGGTGATCCTGGCCACGGTCTTCAGCCCGCTCACCGTGGCCCGCACCCTGGCCGGCGACCAGGCGCTGGTCCGCTACCTGCGGGAGGAGCCCGAGGCGCTGCACGCGGGGCTGGCGGTCATCACCGACGTTACCCGGCGGTTCGCCCAGGAGGCGCTCACCGCCGGCGCCGACGGGATCTTCTTCGCCACCCAGTGCGCCACGACCGACTACCTGACCCTGGACGAGTATGAGGAGTTCGGCCGCCCCTACGACCTGCAGGTCCTGGACGGCGCCGACGCCGCCGAGGTGCGCCTCCTCCACCTGCACGGCCCGCAGGTGATGTTCGACCTGGCCGCCGAGTACCCCGTGGACGCCCTCAACTGGCACGACCGACGTGCCGGCCCCACGCTGGCCGAGGCCCGCGCCCGCTTCTCCGGCTGTCTCGCCGGCGGCGTGGACGAGCTGGGCACGCTGGCCCAGGGCACGCCGGAGGCGTGCGCGGCCGAGGTCCGGGACGCGCTGGCGCAGACCCAGGGGCGCCGTCACGTCGTCGCCCCCGGCTGCACGATCCTCATCGACACGCCGGAGGCGAACCTGCGGGCGGTGCGGGCGGCGGTGGAGCCCTCCTAGGCCTCGGTGGGTCGGAATCTGGCCACCCGCAGCCCGTTGGCCACCGCGAGCAGTTCGCTCACTTCATGGACGACCACAGCGAGGACCACCGTGACGATGCCACCGATGGCGCCGGGGATGAGGAGGCTCAGGACGAGGAGCGAGAAGACTATGTTCTGACGGCTGATGGCGCGGGCCGCCCGACCCAGGCGGATGGCGTAGACGACCTTCGGCAGGTCGTCCGCCATCAAGGCGACATCAGCCGCCTCGATGGCCGCATCGGTCCCCGCGGCGCCCATGGCGATACCGACGGTGGCGGCTGCCAGCGCCGGAGCGTCGTTGATCCCGTCACCGACCATGGCCACCGCGCCCTCGCGCGCCTCGAGCTCCCTGATGTACCGGACCTTGTCCTCGGGCCGCAACTCGGCGTGGACGTGGTCGATGCCCAACTCCCGGGCGATGGCGGCCGCCGTGTCCGCATGGTCGCCGGTCAGCATGGCCACCTTCACGCCCAGACGGTGGAGGCGAGCGACCGTCGGCCGGGCGACCGGGCGAAGCTGGTCGCGCATCGCCAACAGGCCCAGGAGCGTGCCGTTCCGGGCAACGCCGACGACGGTCTTGCCCTGGCGGTGGAGCGCCTCAATGGCGGGCTGCGCGGCCTCCAGGATGATGCCGCGTTGCCGGAGCCAGGCGGGGCTGCCCACGACGACCCGCTGGCCGTCGACCTCGGCCTCGATGCCCAGGCCAGGCAGCGCCCGGCACGCCGCCACCGGCACGCGCGGTGCGCCTTCCTGGTCCGCTCGCCTGGCGATGGCCTCCCCCAGCGGATGCTCCGAGAAGCGCTCGACCGCCGCGGCCAGACCCAGCAGGGTTGCCGGGCTGATCCGGTCGAGCGGCACGATGTCCGTAACCTCCGGCCTCCCTGTCGTGAGCGTGCCCGTCTTGTCGAAAGCGACGACCCGAACCCGGCCGAGGTTCTCCAGGTGAAGCCCGCCCTTGATCAGGACGCCGTTCCGCCCGGCGATGCCGATGCCCGCCGCGACGGCGACCGGCGTGGACATGACGAGCGCACAGGGAGCCGCCGCCACCAGCAGCACCATGGCCCGCAGCGCCCAGGGCATGACCGGCTGGCCGAAGAGCGGTGGGACGACCAGGAAGAGGAGGGCTGCGACGAGCACCGTCGGGGAATACCACCGGCTGAAGCGCTCGATGAAGCGCTGCAGGCGCCCTTTTTGCTCGTGCGCCTCTTCCACGAGGTGGATGATCTTCGAGAGGGTATTGTCCTCGCAGGAGGCGGTGGCTTCCACGACCAGCGCGCCCTGTGTGTTCAGGCTGCCGGCGAAGACCTGCGTGCCGGGGACTTTGTCCACCGGCATCGACTCGCCGGTAACGGGGGACTCGTCCACCGTGGAGGTCCCTTCCAGGATCACCCCATCGGTGGCGATGGCCTCCCCCGGGCGAACCACAAACCGATCCCCCGGCCGGAGCTGCGTCGCCGGGACCGTCACCTCCCGACCGTCTCGCAGGAGGCGCGCCTCCCTGGGCGCCAGATCCAGCAGCCCCCGGATGGCGTACCGCGTCCGAGCGTATGCGTACTCCTCCAGCGCCTCCGCCGTGGCGTAGAGGAAGACCAGGACGGCGGCCTCGTCCCACAGGCCCAGGAGGGCGGCCCCCACGGCGGCCGCGCTCATCAAGATCTCGACGCCCACCTGGCGCTCGCTCCACAGCCCGCGCCACCCTTCCCTCACGAAGTGGCGCCCTCCCAGGACCGCGGCCGCGGCGTAGCCGAACGGCTCCAGACGCCCGAAGCCCAGCAGGTGGGAGAGGGCCAAGGTCAGGGCGATGAGCGCTCCGCCCGCCAGCGCATCGCGCATGGCGGGGAACCGCCACCAGGCCCCACCGTAGGCGCTGACTTCTGCCTCGCCGCTCGCCTGGCTCATGGGGTCATGCGGTCGCCCGGCCCGGGGGTGGATCACGACGACGCGGCCGTGATCCGCACGCGCCGCGATGCGCTCATCAGGAGCCCGCGGCGTGGTCGAGCCCTTCCTGGATGAGGTGCCGGACGTGCTCGTCGGCCAGCGCGTAGTAGGCCATCTGGCCCTGCCGACGGTATTTGACCAGCTTCAGGTCCCTGAGGAGACGGAGCTGGTGGGAGACGGCGGGGCGGCTCCGCGCCACGATGCTGGCCAGGTCGCAGACGCACAACTCCTCTTGGGCGAGGGCAAAGAGCAACTTGGCGCGCGTGGGATCGGCGAGGACCTGGAACATCCGGGCGACCGCCTCGAAGCGACCCTCATCCTGGAGCTGGCGGCGGACCTTCCGGACTTTCGCTTCGTCGACGTGGTAGGTCTCGCAGGTGCCTTCCCGGCGCAACGCTGCCCTGACGGCCATACGGCCTCACCACCCTCCCCACCGGACCGGGAAAAGTTGCATGAGTGCACAACTCTGCACTTTTCCAGACGCCATCATAGGCCCGGGTCGGCCGACCGTCAACCGATGGGGGCTGGCTGGGTCACGGCGCGAGAGCCGGTCCGCAGCAGACACCTCCCATGGCCTGATGCCCCACAGGTAGCGGTTGCATCCACCCTGGGCACCGGGTACTCTGGTCGGGGCCGCACCGTGCTCCTCATCGCGGCCCCGGCCCAGGCACACATCGCGGCCGCGTCCCGCACGTCGATCTGCAACGTCTCGCCCAGGAGGCCGACGTGGAGAGCCCCCATCGCACCTACGTGCGCGAACTGCGCAAGCGGTTGCCGCCGCACGTCTTCCGCCCCGTGCCCGCCCGGGCGCTCTGGATCCTGCCCTATGCCCTGGTCGGGGCCGCAGGGACCTGGGCCATCGCCGCGTGGGACCTGCCGGTGCCGGCCAGGGTCCTCCTGGGTGTGACCATCGGCATGGCCTACGCCTCCCTGGGGTTCCTCGGGCACGAGATCCTCCACGGCGGCGTGGTCCGGCGCCCCTGGGTCCGCGACCTGCTGGGGGCGGTCTGCCTCCTCCCCAGCGGCATCGGACCGCGGCTGTGGCGGCGCTGGCACAACGTCGAGCACCACGGCCACACCCAGATCGCCGGACGCGACCCCGACGCCTACAGCACCCTGGAGCAGTACCACCGGCGCCCCGCCCTGCGCCTGCTCCACCGGCTGGTCCCGGTGAGGAGCGTCGGGTTCTTCGCCATGCTCGCGGTCTGGCTAAGCATCCACTCCTGGATCATCTTGGTGGGAGCGCTGCGCCGGGAGCGTGGGCGCGAACGCCTCTTGCTGTTGACCCAGTTCGCCGGCCCCATGGCGGCCTGGACGCTCCTGGGATGGTGGCTGGGGTGGGACGCCCTCCCGTACTTCTACGTGATCCCGCTGCTGGTGGGGAACTTCGTGGTGATGGCCTACATCGCCACGAACCACCTGCTGAACCCGCTGCTGGAAGAGGACGACCCCCTCGCCGGGTCGCTGAGCGTGACCGTGCCCCGTCTGCTGGACGTCCTGCACGGAAACTTCAGCCACCACACGGAGCACCACATCTTCCCGGCCATGAGCGCGCGCTACCTCCCCGAGGTGAAACGCCTGCTGCGGGACCTCTGGCCGCACCGCTACCACGAGATGCCGCTGCGGCGGGCGCTGGGGCTGCTCTGGCGGACGCCCCGGCTCTACCTGGACAACGTGCGGCTGGTCGACCCCCGCTCCGGGCACGTCTCGCCCGTCCTGGGACACGGATTGCGGGTGGAAGAAGCCGGTTAGCCGGTGTGGCGGGCCGCCCCGTAGGCTGCCGCCAGGCGCTGCGCCCGGGGGCTGGAACGGACGGGATCGGCGTAGAGCCAGGCCAGCAGGGCCCGCGCCGCCGGGCCGCGGAAGCGCAGCGTGGCGGCGCCCTCGGGGGTCCCGACCTCCACCGTCCCCTTGAGGGCGCGCTCCTGCTCCGGCAACCGGCCGGCCAGCGCGGTCACCACCTCCGCGCTCGCCACCAGCGCCACCCGGTCGCCGCCGTCCGTAAAGGTGTGCGCCTCGCCGCGCCCGCGCTGCCCCTCGAGGAGGCCCCGCGTGAAGTGGGGGAGGGCGGCGTCGGAGACGTACTCGACGGCCACCGGCGCGGGGGCTTGCTCCGCCACGCCCCACTGGAGCAGGGCGGCACTGAGGGCATGGTCGCGCACGTAAGCCTCGTCGCCGAACCGGCTGCTGTGGCAGATCTCGTAGGTGGCGTGGCTCGCCGTCAGGTCGCGCAGCAGCACACGCAGGTACTCCACCTCGTCCCGCGCCACCGGCAGCACCAGGGTGTAGGGGACGGCCCGGTGGTAGATGCGGCCCCAGGCCCCGGTGATGAACCCCAGCCAGTACATCGCCACCCGCACGTCGGCGGCAGGGTCGCTGTGGTGGAGGTGGTAGGGCACGGGCATGCGCGTGGCCGACTGAGGGCGCAGGAACTGCTGCACCTCGCTGACCGGGCGCCCGAAGCGCTCGCCGATCTGGCGCTCCGACTCGCCGCGGGCGCGGGCCTCGTGCATGGCGTAGATTTCCTGCGGGCGGAGCGTGACGAGGGCCGGGCGGGTGTTCATGCCTTGACGCGCTCGCGCCGGTAGATCCGGTCGAGCCCGACTTCGACCTCGCGCCCGTCGTCGTGCCGGACCGTGGTGGTCCCGTCACGGCGCACCGCGATGACCACGCCCGACTGGGCCTGCTGGGCCTGCTTCCACCAGACGCGATCGCCGACCTTGGGTTTCCTCACGCGGGTCCCCTTTCCGGGTCTGTGGTCCTCCCAACGCACGGGAGGCATCGAGCGGAAACTAGCCTATTATCGCATATCCGGCGAGCGCTGTCGACGGATGCCGCGGGACCCGCGCGCGGCGCCGCTGGGCCTCTACCGGGAGAGCAGGCGCTCCACAGCCCGACGGGCCCACGCGGACCGGAGGTCCACGCCGGGCGGATCCCCCGACAGGAGGACGTGCAGACGCGCGCGAAGCCGATCTTGTGGTGTCCTCCTCGCCGCGCCGCCGCCTCGCCGAGCACTTCGGGCGGCAGGCCCGCGCCTACGCGCAGAGCGCCACCTTCGCCCGGGGCGACGACCTGGCCGTCCTCGTGCGCCTGCTGGACCCGCACCCGGAGATGCTCGCCCTCGACGAGGCCACCGGGGCCGGGTTCACCGCCGCCGCCGTGGCACCGCTGGTGCGGGCGGTGGTGGCGCTGGACATCGCCCCGGAGATGCTCGCCCGCACCCGCGAGCTGGCGGCGGAACGGCGACTGGACAACGTCCTCCCCATCCTGGCCGACGTCGAGGCCCTGCCCTTCGCCGACGGGAGCTTCGATGCGGTCACCTGTCGCATCGCCCCCCACCACTTCCTCGACGTGCCGCGGGCGCTGCGGGAGGTGGCCCGCGTGCTGCGGCCGGGCGGGCGCTTCGTGGTCGTGGACAACCTGGCGCCCTCCGAGCCGGCCCTCGACCGCTTCATCAACACCCTGGACGCCCTGCGCGACCCCACCCACGTGCGCGCCTACACGGTGGAGGAGTGGATGGACCTGCTGCCCGGCGCGGGCCTGCGGCCGACGGCGTGGGAGGTCCGCCGCAAGCGCCAGCCGGTGGAGGAATGGCTGGCCCGCGCCGGGGCCGACCTGGAAACCGCCGCGGCGGTGCGCGAGCGGCTGCTCCGGGCCCCCGAGGCGGCGCGCACAGCCTTCGCCATCGAGGTGGCGGACGGTGCGCCGGTGGTCTTCACCGTCGAGACCCTGGTCGCGCGGGCCGAGCGGACCTAGACCGCCTCAGCCGCGATGGCGCCGCGGTGGAGAGGGAGACGTGCACGCGCAGCGGGGAGAGGACGTTCGGCAGGATGTAGCGCCAGAGGATGCGGGCCCTTCCGCCAGCCCGCCGGAGCAGATACGCTGGTGTCGCGAGTCCGTCTCCATGCCGGACAGTGAACCACCCTCACGAAGGAGGGATGCAGACCGTGCGACGTGCAGCGGGGATCATCCTCATGCTCACCCTGGCCCTGGCGCTGCTGGTGGGCCCGCTGGGGTCCGCGCTGGCCGCGCCCCAGGTCCGGCTCTCCATCGCCACCGGCGGCACCGGGGGAGTCTACTTCCCGCTGGGAGGCGGCCTGGCCCGGCTGATCTCCCGCCACATCCCCAACGTCGAGGCCACCGCCGAGGTGACTTCCGCGTCGGTGGACAACATGCGCCTCATCGCCGCGAAGCGCGCCGACCTGGCCTTCACCCTGGCTGACACCGCCGTCGACGCCATCAAGGGGGAGGGGCCCTTCCGCGGCGCCCCCGTGCCCGCCGTCACGCTGACGCCGCTGTACAACAACTTCAACCACCTGGTGACGGTGGAAGGCACCGGTATTGCCACGGTGGCCGACCTGCGGGGCAAGCGCGTCTCGGTGGGGTCGCCGGGCAGCGGCACCGAGGTGACGGCGCTGCGTATCCTCGAGGCCGCCGGTCTCCACCCCGACCGGGACATCCGACGGGAAGGACTGGGGGTGGCCCAGTCGGTGGACGCGCTGCGCGACAGGAAGATCGACGCCTTCTTCTGGAGCGGCGGGCTGCCCACCCCGGCGGTCCTCGACCTGGCCACCACGCCGGGCACGCGCATCAAGCTCGTGCCCCTCGACTCGGTGCTGCCGACCCTCCAGCGGCGCTACGGCAACCTCTACTTCCGCGTGAGCATCCCCAACGGCGTCTACCCCGGCATGACCGCCACCGTGCCGACCATCGGGGTGGCCAACCTGCTGGTGGTGCACCGCGACTTCAACGCCGACCTGGCCTACCAGATCACGAAGCTCATCTTCGAGCGGCGGGCTGAGCTGGCGCAGGTGCACTCCGAGGCGCAGAACATCACGCTGGTCGGCATCGCCGGCCGCTCACCGCTCCCCTTCCACCCCGGCGCGGTGCGGTACTTCCGGGAGCGCGGCGTGGAGGGCTTCTAGCGGCGCGGGCGAGTCCGGTACCGCAGACGCGGGGGGCCCGGCGGCTGCGCCTTACGGCGCGGCCCCGGGCCGCCGCCCTGGCCGCGGTCGCGGTCGGGGTGGCCGTGGCCCTGGCCGGGCTGGCCCGGCCCGTCCCTGTCCTCACCGTCACGGATGAGGCCGGGGGGCGCCGGTGGCTGGTCCCGGTCGAGGAGGGGAGCCCCGTGGTCCTCGAGTACGTCAACTCCATCTGGGGCGCGCCCACCTGGGAGCGGTTCGTCGTGCGCTCGGGGCGGCTGGCGCTGGTCGAGGTGGCGAGCACGGCGGAGGCGGTCCTGGAGTACCACCGCCTGCCGGCGCCCTACCGGCGCGAGGACGGCCGCCTCGCCGCCCCCGTGACCGGGGTGACGCTGGACGCGCTCACGCTGCGCGTGGGGGAGCGGGGCCGCCCGGTACTGCACGTGGACGGTGCGAGCCTGCCGCTGTTCGACGCCGGGGTGGGGACGGGGCTGCGGGTGGAGGTGCGACGCCTGCCGCGCCTGCGCCTCTGGCTGGCGGAGGGACGAGGGTGAGGGACAAGGAGCGTCCGGCCCGGTCCGGCGAGCCAGCGCTGCCGACGTCCGCGCAGGCGCTCGAGGAGATCGTCGAGGAGTTCGAGGGCAAGACCCGGCGGCTCGGCGGGCTGGCCGGCTGGCTCATCACGGCGGGCCTCGTCCTGATGAGCCTCTACCACCTGTACGCGGCGCAGGCCACCTTCATCCGGCAGGCGCACCTGGCCATCCACCTGCTCTTCGTCCTGGTGCTCACCTTCCTGCTCTACCCGTCGCGGCGCGCGGCGCTCGCGCGCATCACCCCCGGCGACGTCGTCCTGGCCGGCCTGGCCGTCCTGGCCCTGGGCTACATCTTCGTGGACTTTCGGGGGTTCATCTACCGCGCGGTCATCCCCACCCCGCTGGACATCACCTTCGGGGTCATCACCATCCTGCTGGTGCTGGAGGCGACGCGGCGCACCGTGGGCAAGGCGCTGCTCCTGCTCGTCGTCGCCTTCCTGGTCTACGCCTTCGTGGGGCCGTGGTTGCCCCCACCCTTCACCCACCGCGGCTACGACCTGGCCCGTGTGGTCGGCCAGCTCTACATGACCCTCGAGGGGATCTTCGGCGTCCCGCTGGAGGTCTCGTCCACCTTCATCATCCTCTTCACGATCTACGGCGCCTTCCTCGAGCAGTCGGGGGCGGGCAAGTTCTTCGTGGACCTGGCCTTTGCCCTGACGCGGCGCCGGCGCACGGGCGCCGGGCAGGCGGTCACGGTGGCGTCGTTCCTGCTGGGCGGTCCCTCCGGCAGCGGCGTGGCCACCACGGTCACGGTGGGGGCCATCGCCTACCCGCTGCTGCGCCGCGCCGGCTACGACCGCGAGGCCGCCGGCGGCTTGCTGTCCGCGGGCGGCATCGGCGCCGTCATCTCTCCCCCCATCCTGGGGGCGGCGGCCTTCATCATCGCCGAGATCCTGAAGATCTCCTACCTGCAGGTGCTGAAGATGGCCATCATCCCGACGCTGCTCTACTACGCGGCCATCTTCTTCATGATCGAGCTCGACGCCCGCCGCTTCCACCTGCGCCAGGTGGAGATCCAGGCGGAAGACCCGCTGGCGCTGGTCGCCCGCTACTGGTACTTGCTCTCCTCGCTGGTGGTCATCCCGCTCTTCATGGTCCTGGGGTTCACCGCCATCAACGCGGTGCTGTGGGCGACCATCATCGCGCTGGTGACGTCCTTCTTCCGGCGGGAGACGGCGCTCGTGGTCGTGAAGCGAGCGCCAGGGCCGCGCCGGGTCTGGCCGTGGCTCGTCATGAGCATCCTGGCCCTGGCGCTGACTTGGATCATCGCCGGATGGCGGCAGGCGATGCCCTGGCCGCCGGCGGCCGTGTGGGCGGCGCTCTCCGCCTTCTTCCTGGTAGCCGCCCTGGTGCGGGACGGGCTCGGAGTCGGACGGATCACCGTGAACGCCACCAAAGGCGTGGCCGCGCTGGCGGACGGCAGCCGCCAGGTACTGGGCGTGGCGGTGACCACCGCGGCCGCCGGCATCATCGTCGGCGTGACGAACCTGACCGGCCTGGGGCTGAAGATCTCGGACATCATCGTGACCAGCGCCGCGGCGGTCTCCCCGTGGCCGGAGACGACGTTGCTCTTCACGCTGCTCTTCGCCGGCGTGGCGCTGTGGGTGCTGGGGCTGGCGCTGCCCATCACCGCCACCTACATCATCGCCGCGGTCATGGTGGCGCCCGCGCTCATCCGGCTGGGCGTCTCCGAGCTCGCCGCGCACATGTTCATCTTCTACTACGCCATCCTCTCGGAGGTCTCACCGCCGGTGGGCCTCTCCCCGCTGGCGGCGTCCGCGCTCACCGGCGGCAACCCCTTCCGCACGATGATGCAGGCGTGGAAGTACACGCTCCCGGCCTTCGTGGTGCCGCTCATGTTCACCATCCACCCCTCCGGCCTCGCCCTGCTCCTCGAATCGCCGCACTGGGTGGACGTGGCCAGGGTGACCCTCACCGCGCTGGTAGGCCTGGCGGCGCTGGCGTCGGGGGTCAGCGCCTGGCTGCTGCGCCGGACCACCCTCCTGGAGCGGGCGATCCTGCTCGTCGGGGGCCTGCTCCTGATCTACCCGGCCACCGCGCTCGACCTCATGGCCGTGGGGCTGATCGCGCTGGCGGTGGTGATGCAGCTCCTCCGCCCGCGGGTAGCCCAGGCCCTCTCCGCGGAGTGAGACCATGACGGACGCGGAAACCCCGCGGGACACCGCGACGCCAGGGGACACGCCAGAGCCGCAGGACACCCAGCCGCCGGCAGGAGACTCTCCGAGGGCGCCGGCGCCGGAGTCGCCGGCAGCGGAGCCGCTGCGGACGCCCGCAGCGTCGCAGGCCGCCGAAGCGCCGCAGGAGTCCGCCGCGCGGCCGGCCGAGGTCGACGCCACCGCCCTCGTCCTCACCTGCATCTCGCTGCTGGGGCAGAAGGCCTGGGCGGCGCTGGGCCTGGTCCCGGACCCGGCGTCGGGGAAGATCGAGCGCCATTTGGAGGACGCCCGGCTGGCCATCGACGCCGCGGCGGCGCTGGTGGAAGTCGTCCGGGGCCGGGTGGGCGAGACGGACCGGCGGGAGCTGGAGACGCTCCTCACCAACCTCCGCCTGAACTACGTCGAGCAGCGCAGCCGGGAGGCGGGGCAGCGGTAGTGCGCCGAGGCGGGGATGAGGCCGTGCGTACCCGGGTGCAGGCTCTCATCCGGAATGGCCAGGCCCGGTTCTGTGACTGGGTCCGCCTGGAGCTGTGGGCCGGCATCGGCGAGGCGAAACGGCAGTGGCTTCGCCGGATGGAAGGTCTCCTGGAAACGGTTCCCACGGACGATAGCGTGTGGGAGGCTGCCAGGCGGCTGGCGGGTGCGGCCCGCGCCCGCGGACGGACCTTCCCCGCCGCAGACCTCCTCGTCTCTGCCTGTGCCCGCATCCACGGGTTGGACCTGTACCACCGGGACGACCGCCTCACCAGACTCGCAGAGATCCCCCTGCCCCGCTGATCTCACCCGGCGGGCCGGTAGTGGCCCCTCGGGGGCGTACTCGGCTCAGCGCCGGGCCGCCTGTACGGCCGCCTCGATGGCCCGGCGCGTGAGCGCGTGGGCGAAGGGGCCGTCGGGGTTGTCGAACGTCCACACGTGCAGCATCTCGACCCGAGCGGGCCGCAGCTCCGTCCCCGGCGGGCAGGCGCCACCCTCTGACCGCAGGCGCCGACCGTCGCCGGTGAGGCACTCGTGGCTGTGCCACTCGGTCAGCGGGCCCCCCGGACGCGGCCCCTGCCCCCTGGGGGCGACGAAGAAGGCCCCCAGGAGCACTTCCCGGCCTTCGGGCAGCTTCAGGTAGACGAGCCCCTCGGGCCGCTGGGGGTCGAGGAGCCGGCCGTCCTGGCGGTACAGCGGGTTGCCGAAGTGCGCGGGACCCCACGTCTGAAAGCGCCAGGGGCCGGACTGGCGGTACCCTTCCGCTTCGGCGACCTGGCGGTCGGCGAAGCGGGCGATCCCCGCGCGGACGGCGGCCAGCAGGTGCGCCGCCGCGGCCTGCTGCTCGGGGGTGGCCTGCGGAGCCGGAGCGTGCTGGTGTCCGGCACCCTGGGCCAGCGCCGGGAACGCCGGGGCCGCCGCGGTCAGTGCCGCCGCCAGCCCCAGTGCCAGGGTGCAGAGCATCGCCATCCTCGCTGTCGTCGTCCTGACCGTCACCATCCTGCCGACCTCCTTTGCTCTCCTGGCCCTCGTCACGCGGTCACGGGGCGGGCACCCGGTCGGTACCGTCACGCGCCGTCTACGATCACCGCCCAAACTGCCGCAGCGCTGCGCGCAGGGCCTCCGCGTCGAGATGGTGGGCGAAGGGTCCGCCCGGATGGTCGAAGAGCCACACGTGCATCATCTCCACCGCCTCGCCCACGAAGGTGCTGCCCGGGGGACACTGCCCCGGGGCGATGGCCAGCGCCACGCGGCCGTCGGGGCGGATGCACATGTTCTCGTGGGTGTGCCACTCCGTGAGCGACCCGCCGGGGCGCGGGCCCTGCCCCTTGAAGGCCACGAACATCACCCCGAGCAGCACCGTCCGCCCGTCGCGCAGCCGCAGGTAGACGAGCCCCTCGGGGTAGCGGGGGTCGAGCCAGCGGCCGTCCCGGTTGTAGGCGCGGTTGTGCCAGTGCGCCGGCCCCCAGGTGCCGAAGAGGAAGGGGGTGGTGCGGCGGTACCCTTCCGCCTCCGCCGCCTCCACCGTGGCGAAGCGGGTCGCCGCCGCGCGCACCTCGGCCAGGAGCCGCTCGGCGGCCGCCCGCTGCTCGGGGGTGGCCCCGTCGGGCGCGTGGGTGCCGGGAGCGGGCGAAGGACCGCCTGCCGGGGCGGGTGGGTGGTGGTGCCGGTGCCCGTCGTCGCCGCTCTGCGCGACGGTCAGGCGGACGGTGGAGAGCGACAGGAGCCCGAGCAGGACGGTCGCGGCGACGGCCGCCGTTGCGGCCAGCACAGCCCGGCGGCGCACGGTGCTGAGGAGCAGGAGCGCGGTCGCGCCGACGACCAGGGCGATGCCCACCCCCGCCAGCGCATGCCCGGGGTTGCTCATGGTGAAGACCTCCTCACGAGCGGCCAGCCCCGGATCCAGGGCGTGCAGGCGGGCATCCAGGCGGAGCCCGAGCAGGAGCGTCAGGTTTCCCAGGAAGAGCACCCCCAGGGCCAGCCGCGCCATCGTGGTCATCCCGGTCCCTCCGTTCCGAAGGGGTAGACTGGAGGGGGATCGGTGCGGTTTAGCCGGCAGCGCCGGGAGGTATCCGGCCCCTGGCCGGGAGCAGGAGCGCTGGCTGAGGCCGATCCCGGAGGCGTCCGCTCGTGGCCGAACGGCTCAAGGACCAGGCCAGCCCGTACCTCCGCTCCGCGGCCCACCAGCCGGTGGACTGGTATCCCTGGGGGCCGGAGGCCTTCGAGCAGGCCCGCCGCGAGGGGAAGCCCATCCTGCTGGACATCGGGGCGGCGTGGTGCCACTGGTGTCACGTGATCGACCGGGAGTCGTACGATGACCCCCAGGTGGCCGCCATCATCAACCAGCACTTCATCCCGGTGAAGGTCGACCGCGACGAGCGCCCGGACGTGGACGCCCGCTACCAGCACGCGGTGCAGGCCATCGCCGGCCAGGGCGGCTGGCCGCTGACGGCCTTCCTCACGCCCGACGGCCGCGTCTTCTACGGCGGGACCTACTTCCCGCCGGTGGACCAGTACGGCCGGCCGTCCTTCACCCGCCTGCTGCGCCACATCGCCCAGTACTGGGAGGACCACCGCGAGGAGCTGCTGCGCGCCGCCGAGGAGGTCCACCAGCGCCTCGCGCCCGACCTGGCCGCCACCGCGCCCGGCGAGCTTGACCCGACACTGGTGGACCGGGCGATGGAGCAGGTGCGCCGCGCCTACGACCCGCAGCACGGCGGCTTCGGGCGCGCGCCCAAATTCCCCCACCCCACGACGCTCGAGCTGCTGATCCGCCGGGCCTACCGCACCGGGGACGCCACGCTCACCGACATGGTCGTGCGGACGTTGGAGCAGATGGGGCGGGGGGGCGTCTACGACCAGCTGGGCGGCGGGTTCCACCGCTACAGCGTGGACGCGCGCTGGATCGTCCCGCACTTCGAGAAGATGCTCTACGACAACGCCCCGCTGCTGCGGGTCCTGGTGCAGGCGTACCGCCTGACGCAGCGGCCGTTCCTCGCCGAGCTGGCGCGCGGCACCTACCGCTACCTGACCACGGTGCTGGCCGACCGCGACCGCGGCGGGTTCTACGCCAGCCAGGACGCCGACGTGGGGCCGCACGACGACGGCGACTTCTACACCTGGACGCTCGACGAGGTGCACGCGGTCCTGCCCGACGACGAGTTCCGCGTCGCCGTGCTGCACTACGACATCGGCGAGCGCGGGGCGATGCAGCACGACCCGCGCCGGAACGTCCTGCACATCGCCCGGGACCCCGATGCCATCGCCCTGCTGACCGGGCTGCCCGAGGCGCGCGTCGTGGCCCTGCTCGCCTCCGCGCGCGAGCGGCTGGCCGCCGCACGGGCGCAGCGCCCTCGCCCCGCCGTCGACGAGACCGTCTACGCGGGGTGGAACGGCATGGCCGCCAGCGCCTGCCTGGAGGCCTCCGTGGGGCTGGGCATCGAGGAGGCGCGCGAGCTCGCCCTGCGGGCCCTGGACCGGGTCCTGGCGGAGGCCTACCGGCCGGGCGTCGGCGTGGCGCACCGCGTGGCCCCCGCCGGACCGGCCCACTTTGGCCTGCTGGACGACCAGGTGCACGTGGCCGCCGCCTGCCTCGACGCCTTCGAGGTCACCGGGCGGGCGCGCTACCTCGAGGTGGCCCGCGACCTGGCGGAGGTGGTGCTGCGCGAGCACGAGCACCCGTCCGGCGGGTTCGTGGACGTGGCTCGCTCGGTGGCCGAGGCCCGCGCGCAGGACGAGCCCGTGCTCGCGGCGGTGAACAAGCCGATCCAGGACTCCCCGACCCCGTCGGCCAACGGCGTGGCCGTCCTGGTGCTGAACCGCCTCAGCCGGCTCCTGGACGAACCTCGCTACCGCCAGGCGGCGGAGCGCACGCTGCGGGCCTTCGCCGGCGTGCTGGCCGACTTCGGACTGTACGCTTCCACCGCGGTGATCGCCCTGGACGACTTCCTCCACGAGCCGGCCCACGTGGTGGTGGTGGCCGCCGGCCGGGACGGCGCGGGCTCCCCAGCTGCAGCCAGCCCGCCGGCGGATGCCCTGGTGGCAGGCGGTCCGCCGGTGGATGCCCTGGCGGCAGCCCTCCACGACCGGGCGCTGCGGACCTTCCGTCCGGACAAGATCGTCACGCTCGTGACGTCCGACGGGAACGGTGCGATCCTGCCGGCGCCGGTGCGCGCCATGGTGGCGGCGGCGACGGGGACGCGGGCCTACGTGTGCGCGGGGACAGCCTGCGCCCCTCCCACCGCCGATCCCGACGAGCTGGCTCAGCTCATCGAGGGCTTTGGGCGAAGCTAGCGACCGCCAGCCGAATCCTTCCCTCGCCTGCGCAGGGACCGCCGCGCCCCCGTGAGCCGCATCCGTCCGTGAGCTACGTCCGGCTGAAGCACGCCCTCTCCACCCTCGTCCTGGAGACGATCACGCTGCCGCCCGGACGGCGCGTCCTGCCCTGGCTGCGCGCCTTCGTCGCCCTCTCCCCCTCGGGCGGCCCGGTGTCGATTGAGGCGCTGGAGCAGGTTCCGGCTCCGATAGAAACGGCAAGGACGGCGCCGCTAGAGGGACAGGAGCAGCGAGACTCGGCGCACGGTCCGACGGAAGCGCGCGCGGAGCCCCTGGTTGCCGGCGAGGCCATCTCACTCCGCGAGGCGGTGGAACGGCTGCAGGCCCTCGGCCTCGTGGTCACCGCCGACGGGACCGTCGCCCTGCCCCCGGCGTTCCGGCCGCACGCCCCCTACTTCGTCGAGCGGGTAGCCCGTCTGGCCGACGCCGTGGAGGCGCTGGACGCCGTCGCCGGGCTGTGGCGCCGGGAGGACCTCCAGGCGGCGCTGCTGCGCGGCGTCATCCTCTTCAACGCCGGGCTCTACTTCGAGTGCCACGAGTACCTGGAGGAGGTCTGGCGCCACCGCGCGCCGCCCGGCGACCGCGACTTCTACCAGGGGATCATCCAGGTGGCCGCCGCCTTCTACCACTTCGAGAAGGGCAACCAGTTCGGCGCCCGGCGGTCGTTGGAGAAGGCCCTGCCGCGGCTGGAACGCTACCGACCGGCGCACCTCGACATCGACGTCGAGGCCCTCCTGGCGGCGCTGCAACCGTGGCAGGAACGCTTCCGCACCCCCGAGCCCGGCCGGCCGATCGCTCCGCCCGACCGGCCCCGCATCGTGCTGCTGTCAGAGGGCCGGCACGCCCCCCACGGAAGCACCACCTCCGCGGCCCGGCCGTCCGCCACGGTAGCGCCGTTCCTCGACCGCCTCGTGGCAACATTGCGCGAGCAGGGCTACGTCAGGTCACCACGCGTCGAACAGGCTTTCCGCAGCGTCCCCCGCCACCTCTTCCTCCCCCACGTCGCGATGGAGGTGGCGTACAGCGAGGAGGCCGTGGTCACCCGGCGCGACCCCTCGGGGATGCCCATCAGTTCCTCCAGCATGCCCGCCATCATGGCGGCCATGCTCGAGCAGCTCGATGTCCGGCCCGGGCACCGCGTCCTGGAGATCGGTGCGGGGACCGGCTACAACGCGGCGCTCCTGGCCGCGCTGGCCGGACCGACAGGGCGCGTGACCACGGTGGACCTCGACGAGGACATCGTGCAGGAGGCGCGGGCCCACCTGGCGGACGCGGGCTTCGCCGCGCAGGTCGTCTGTCGGGACGGCTGGCTCGGGGTCGAGGAGGACGCCCCCTTCGACCGGATCGTGGCGACCGTCGGCGTCTGGGATCTCTCACCGCACTGGGTTGAACAATTGCGCGAAGGAGGCGTGCTGGTCATCCCCTCTGGCTGCGTGCCGGACTGCAGGCCTCGGTGGTGCTGCGGAAGGAGGAAGGGTGGCTGCGCAGTCTGAACCTGGAGCCCTGCGGTTTCATGAGGCTGCGGGGGCCGCACCGGGGGCCGGAGGAGTACGTGAAGGTGGGGGAGTGGTTCGCGGCGGCCGACGAACCGACGGCTGAATGGGTGGACGCCCTGCGGGTGGTGCTGGCTCTTCCCCCGCGCACCCTGCCGGCGCCCGCCATCGGCTGGGCGTGGGCGAATGCGCTCCTGCTCGGTGCGCCCGGGGCGGTGAACCTCTCCAGGCAGGACGACTGGCGGCGGAGCCTGATCGGCATCTTCGACCCGGCCGCCCCGAGCCTGGCGGCCGTCGAGCGGGCGCCCGGGGTAGAGCCGCAGGTGGTGGTCTACGGCACGGAGGCGGCGCTGGAACAGCTCCGGGAGACGTTCGGGCGGCCCGGGGTGGCACTGCGCCAACTCAGGATCGAGGCCGTGCCTGCCGGAACGAGCCCGCCTGCGGGACCCTCCGACGGGGAGACACCGCTGGCGGTGTTCAAGCGACCTCACTTCACCCTCGTCATTGCCAGGGGCTCCACCTGAGTCCACCTTGTGGACTATCTGGCAGCACGGGAGCGGATCGCGATGCGGCTCCACCACCATCCCAATTCGGCCGGGCTATGCGGGTCTTCCGAGGAACCGGGGATGACGAGTAGGTGGTGGCGGAGGGGGCGGGATTTGAACCCACGGCTCGGCTTCTAACCGAGCCCCGGTTAGCAACCGGGTGCCTTGGACCAGGCTCGGCCACCCCTCCGCAACGATGCTATCTTACCATAAACTTCCTGCCGCGCTGGCCCCGCAGGCATTGACCCGCCACCATCTCCCGCCTGTACCCTGGAGTGCAGAGGGACTTCCCCCGCCCCGTCGAAGGACGCCGGGAAGCCGCCTGGGTCGCCACCGGCGGCTCGCGCGCGTCTCCGGGACGGCGGCCCGGGCGCGCGGGAAGACCACACGACCGGAGGGAGCACAGCGTGGCCGTCCTCTCTACGGAGATCGTTTGGCAGCCCACCCCGGAGCAGGCCGCGGCCACCCGCCTGGCCGCCTTCATGCGCCGCCACGGCTGCTCCGACTACGCAGCGCTGCACCGCCGTTCCGTCGAGGACCTGGAGTGGTTCTGGAACGCCGTCGTCCAGGACCTGGGCCTGGAGTGGTTCCGCCCCTACACCCGCGTCCTCGACACCTCGCGCGGCCTCCCCTGGACCACGTGGTGGATCGACGGGCAGTACAACTACGTGCACAACTGCCTGGACCGCCACCTGCCGCGCCTGGCGGACCGGACCGCCGTCATCGCCGAGCGCGAGGACGGCACCGTCGAGCGGGTCACCTACGCGGAGTTGCTGGCCCGCGTCAACCGGCTGGCCAACGCCCTCAGGCGGCTGGGCGTAGGGCGCGGGGACCGCGTGGGCATCTTCATGCCCATGGGGATCGCCTGCGTGGCCGCCACCCTGGCGGTGAACCGCATCGGTGCGGCCTACGTCCCCATCTTCTCCGGGTTCGCCGCGGGAGCGGTGGCCACGCGGCTGCAGGATGCCGGGGCCGTCTGCCTCATCACAGCAGACGGCTTCGAGCGGCGCGGTCGGCCCGTGGCCATGAAGGCCGTCGCCGACGAGGCGGTGGCGCAGACGCCGACCGTGCGCCACGTCGTGGTGGAGCGCCGTCTGGGCACACAGGTCCCCTGGCATCCGGAACGCGACCGCTGGCTCGACGACCTGGTCGCCGCTGAACCCGAGACGTGTCCCGCGGAGCGGACCGGCGCCGAAGAGCTCCACATGCTCATCTACACCTCGGGTACGACCGGTCGGCCGAAGGGCACCGTGCACGTCCACGGCGGCTTCCCCATCAAGGCCACCATGGACATGGCCTACGGCTTCGACATCCACGAAGGGGACGTGATGTTCTGGCTCACCGACCTGGGGTGGATGATGGGCCCCTGGGAGATCATCGGCGTGCTGACGCTGGGGGCCACCATGGTGGCCTACGACGGGGCCATCGACCACCCCGGGCCCGACCGGCTCTGGCAGATCATCGAGCGCCACCAGGTCACAGCACTGGGCATCTCCCCCACCGCCGTGCGCGCGCTGATGCGCTACGGCGACGAGCACCCGCGGCGCCACGACCTCTCCTCGCTGCGGATGCTGGGGGCCACGGGAGAGCCCTGGAACCCCGAACCGTGGATGTGGTACTTCGACCGCATCGGCGGCCGCCGCTGCCCGGTGATGAACTACACGGGCGGCACCGAGATCTCCGGAGGCATCCTGGGGTGCACGCTCCTCCACCCTCAGAAGCCGATGGCGTTCACCGCCCCGGTGCTGGGCATGGACGCCGACGTCTATGACGAGCAGGGCCGCCCGGTGCGCGGAGCGGTGGGGGAGCTGGTGCTGCGCCGCCCCTGGCCGGGGATGACCCGCGGCTTCTGGCAGGACCCGGACCGCTACCTGGAGACCTACTGGTCGCGCTGGCCCGACGTCTGGGTGCACGGCGACTGGGCGATGGTCGACGAGGACGGCTTCTGGTACATCCTGGGCCGCAGCGACGACACCATCAAGGTGGCCGGCAAGCGGGTGGGGCCGGCGGAGGTGGAGTCGGCTGTGGTGGCGCACCCGGCCGTCTCCGAGGCGGCGGCGGTGGGCGTCCCCGACGAGCTGAAGGGCGAGGCGGTGGTGGTCTTCGCCGTCCTGCGGCCCGGCGTCGAGCCCTCCGACGCGGTGCGGCGCGAGATCCGGGAGACGGTGGTGGCCGTCCTCGGCAAGACCCTGGAGCCCCGGGAGGTGCGCTTCGTGCGCGACCTGCCGAAGACCCGCAACGCCAAGATCATGCGCCGGGTCATCCGCGCGGCCTACCTGGGCACGGATCCCGGCGACCTCTCCTCACTGGAGAACCCGCAGGCGGTGGAGGAGATCCGCATAGCCGTTTAAAGGGGTCGGCACTCCAGGCTCTCGAGGTTGAGCGTCCGGGGCGGACGCTTGCGCTCGAGGCCATCCTGCGAAGAGCTCTTTTGGGGAGGATCCTCCCATGTCGTCTGGCGTGCGGCGAATTCGCGGCCTCAATCTGCGAGTAACCAATCTTCGTCGCTCTGTAGAGTTCTACACAGAGACGTTGCACCTCCAGGTAGAAGGCAGCTTCGGTCGGGAGGCCTTTCTCCGATGGTCTGATGGCGAGGATTTCTTGGGTTTGTTTGCACGCCAGACTGCTGGCCTGCATCACATTGAGCTCCGGCTCTTTGCTCCAAATGCGGACACTGCGCTGGCCGATCTCGCGCAACGGAGACTCTTACCCTTTGTCAGAAAACTCGGGAGCACCAGCATGGCGCCCCAGGTGCTGAAAAGGCGATTCGCCGAAGACGTTGAGGTAGTCAGGCCTCTCCTGGAGACCCCGCTGTTCGTCGAAGTCTCCGATCCGGACGGCCGTTCGATTGAGCTGGTCTATCTCTATCCAGATCGGACCGTGCGGGAGACGCCGGGGCTCCTGGAAATCGAAGTCGCCTCGTCACGCCCCGATCGGCTCAAGCTCTTCTACCAGCAGGTCGGTTTCGGCGTATGCGACGACGTATTGGTCGCGGCCAGCGGCCAGAGGTTGCGACTTCGACCAGGTGAGCGGCCTGAATATGTTCGCGCCACAGTTGTGGTCAGTGCGGCGGTCATCGAAGGGCTCTCGGCAGTCAACACACTGGAGGGGACCTTAGCGAGGGTCCGCGATCCGGACGGCCACGAGTGGCTACTCTATTCGGCATAGCCCTCTCTCCGCCAAGGCGCCTACTCCCCCACAGCGTGTCCGGAGGTGATGAGCACCGCCACTCGCCAGCAGATTCCACTGCCAGGCGTGCACCGACCTGATGCGGCGCGCGTCGACATCGACGTGCTGGCCTGCCCTCGCTGTGGCGGCCGCATGAGCCTCACCGCGACCATCGATCTCCCAGGTCATCCACACGATCCTCGCGCACCTGGGGCTTTCGACGGAGATCTCCCGCCCCGACGCACCCTAGCCCCCCTCCGGCCGGCTCCGTGGGCCTCATGAGGGACCTGCTGGTCTGACCGCCGGCCACGTGGCCCGTCGGTGCGCCTGCGGGCGTGCCTCGTGCCGTCTCCTGGTTGGGCACCCCTCCTTCCAATCCGAGAGAGCTCCCTTCATGCACTCTATCATGGGAAGCTCTCTCAGACGCGCAGCTATCATGGGAGACTCCCTCAGACGCGCAGCAGCGGTCGGGCGCTCGGCATCGTTGCTCTCCTCTCCCTAGCAGGAGGACTCCAGGGCCAAGGGCCAAAAGGCCCTCTATGGTGCCTATGCTCCTACGATCCCGCCCGGGACCGGGGCGCCTCGGTCGTTGCCGACCCGCGCGACCCCGGCACCGATCTCGTCTATTAGCTCTGGTTGATTGGGGAAGGGCAGCCGGTCAGCGCCGCGGCCTCTTCGGTCCTGCCCCGGCTGGGCAGTACGCCGCGCAGTCCGTCGAGGGACGTGACGCAGGATGATGCGGTTCGGCCTGCACAGCGGCGGACCTGACATTGCCACGATTCGAGCCCGGTGGCAGGAGGCCGACCGGCTGGGCTTCTACGCCTGTTCCATGGCCGACCATCCGCTCTGGCATATGCTGGAGACGTGGACCGTCTTCGCGGCCGCCGCAGCCTTTACGACGCGGCTTCGCCTCTGTCTTGGCCTCGCCCTCGTCTTTGTGCTTCTTCATGGCATTGAGCCCCTCGACACCATTCGGCTCTTTGCCGAAGAAGTGATACCCGCTTTCAACTGAGGACGCTGGAGCGTCTGCTCCGTGTCAGGAGGAGCAGCATGGCCCTTCTTCTATCCTGCGGACGAGCAGAAGCGTGTCTGGCTGGGTGGGATTCGACGAGCGGGGAGGCCCGGCGATCGCCCTTTGGTCGGAGGACGGCCACCTGACTTACCACGCCCCAAAGGGGGCCGAACTCGTGTAACAATTTTTTAGCGAAGACTACAGGGGGCGTCCGTAAGGCATGGGGGGAGTTCAATGGGGCACAAGGCGATAGCAACGCTGGGACTGCTTGTCATCGCAGGCCTAGTGATTGCGCCTTCATCGGCGCAGGTGTCGCCCGCACAGTGGATTGAGCACCTGGCTTTCAACGTCGAGGTCTCGCCCCTAAACAACACCACGCTCCGCCAGGCGATGGCCTCGGCTGTGGATCGGCAGGCCGTCTTCGATGCGGTCAGAACTACGCTGCCCTCCGGGTGGTCCTCCCCCGGGCCGGCGGGCTCATGGTTTCCGCCTATCCTGCCCCAGCACACACCTGACCTCCGGATTCATCCGTACGATCCGCCAAAGGCCAGAGAACTCCTTGCCACGGCAGGATTCCCAGATGGAAGCGGCCTCCCGGAGTTCGAAATTCTCTATCGGGGGGACCTCAGGTTTCGCCGGGTTGAGGCCGAGATGCTGACAATGCAACTGGCCGCGGTCGGAATCCGCGCCAGAGCTGTCGGTCTACCCACGGCCGATGCCTTCTTCCGACGGGTTGGCCGTGGCCCGAGCGGCAGCCCTGGAGCCTTTCAGATGGCGGTGCTGGCGTGGGTTGCGGGTCCCACCGGCGACTTCCTCAGGGAAATGTTCCTCCCGGGTGGCCCGCAGAATATCTACGGTTATCGCAACCCCGACGTCGGGCTCCTCATCGCCGATCTTCAGAGGGAACCCGACCAAAGCCGACGTCTGGAGCTGCTCCGCCAGGCTGAACGACTGATTCTGACAGACGCACCGGTCGTGCCCCTCGTGTATTACCGCGTACCGTAGCTTCACGGGAGTCTTCAACTCGGAGGCGCTGGAGACCCGGTCCGGAGGGATCTTTCGTCATGAGACCAATGGCCTGGACCCAGTTGTGGTCTCCCTGCGCAGGCGAATCTCCACCCGGCCCATCTTCACGCCAACCACCACCCACAACGTGTAGAGGAAGAGCGACATCCCGGCCAGCTCCATCGGCTCCTCGACCAGAACGGCCACCCGGAAGGGCAGGCTCATGCCGCCGTAGAGGCGGTGGGCCACGCCTTCGTACCACTCGACCCCCAGGGCGCCGCCCACGAAGAAGGCCGCCGCGAGCGCCAGCAGCACCCAAACCCGCGCCGGCAGCACCACCAGCAGCCTGAGGATCCAGAACCCGGCGATGACAGCAGCAACAACCGCGGCGATCCACACCCCCGTCTGCCCCGCCAGCGCCTGCACCCCCCCGTGGAACCGGTCGGTCACCGGCTCGTGGAGCGCCAGCATCTCGTCCACGGAGAGGAGGAGCACGCCGGCGGTGAGAACCAGCCACCCCGGGAAGCTCTGCCGCTCGTGCCGCCACGCCCAGGTGGCGATGAAGAGGAGCAGCCCCGCGGCGGCGGCCATGAGCACGGAGGTGTACCAGGCGGGGATGGACCGCTCGCGCCCCAGGTCGAAGAGCAGAACGAACTGTGTCGTGAACGGAGTATGGTACCGCGCGTGGATGAGATGGGCCAGTTCGTTCAGCCCCATGAGAAGGAGCTGCATGGCGGCGAGCCCAAGGCCGACCGTGCGTGATGGCAGCTGGAGCACGACGGGCCGGTTGCTCACCACCCGCCTCCTTCGAGGCCGACCCGCAACACCTGGACGACGGCGGGGACGTGACGTGAACGGTGGGTGACAACGGCGGAAGCCATCGATCACTCATGCTAGCACGCGTGGCGATGGGTGAGCCATGCGGCGTGGACCGGGCGACGCCCGGCGCCTGGGGCGACTTGCCCTGAGAGGCCATCCCGGGGCGGCTATCATCGCCAGTTGGCCCGGGGGCCCAGAGGTGGGAGGGCGCCTTGGACCCGTCAGGTTCGGGCAGGGAATCGGTAGAGCAGCGATGACCGAGCCGATCCTACCATTCCCCGTAGCGATGCGCCTCCTCATCGCCCTCCTGCCGGCCGCCCTGCCTCTGCTCGTGATGTATCACCTTCACTCCGTCGCGCTGGGGCTGCTGGCCATCCCGGCAGTCATCGTGACCGTGCTGGTGGCGGCGATCCTGGGAGTGCGGGCGCGGGGCATACGGGGCGCGGCGGCGGCTCCCCGCGAGTCCTGGGCCTTCTCGCTCCTGGTCTTGATGCTGGCAGCTGCGGTCACCGGTTACTACTGGCTCCGGGTCTGGGCGTATGAGGACTGGGAGATGCTCGGGATCACGGTCCTCCTGGCGCAGATCCTCGGCTTCTGGTGGCCTGGCGTATTGTACGCCATGGTCGTCCTGATGCTGGAGCAACGGCGGGTCGCCCGCGCGGGTTCGAGGCAGTACTGGCACAGGCTGGCTGCGGGGATGCTGGGTGGAGTGATCGGTCTCGTCGCCTACCCGCAGGTGGCGCCCGTCTACTTTCGGTACGTCGACCGGCAACCGGTGCAATACGCCATCCAGAGCCTTCAGTCCGCGACCCCCCACGCGCTGCACCTGATCCCCACGTCACCGATCCCCCCTCCCCCCGCCCCTCCCGGTGCCCGCATGGTCAGCGCCCCCGTGCCGGTCAGCCTGCAGGAGTTCCGTGTCGAGCGGGCGCGCCTGCGGTGGCACAAACGCGGCCGGCACCTCTTTCTGGAAGCGGACCTCGGCGACTGGAAGCGGGTGACCGCACAACAGAGCCTGCGCACGGAGGTCTTCTCGCGTGAGGTGCCCCACTTCGTCGCTCGTGCAGAGGAGCTCCTTCAGCGCAAGGACGTCCGGGCGATCACCGTCACACTCTACGTTGGTAACGGCGAAGCCCTCCGGTTCTACCGCACCGAGGAGACGAGGTGATCACTCCCCCCCAGGTGCGGGCTCGCCGCCCGCGTGCCCTCCGGCCCTTGAACTTCGCGCCACTCGTGGACCATGCTGGAGGTGGGCTGAGGTGATCCCAGGATGCCGGCCATTCCCGAGGCCTTCTTCCTGCCGTCCACCCGCTTCACCCCGGCCTACCTGCAGCTGGGGCTGACGGACCTCCGCCGGCGGGCGGAGGAGGCCCTGGACCTGCTGCGCTCCTGCGTCGTCTGCCCGCGCGACTGCCGCGTCGACCGCCTGGCCGACAAGTGGGCCCTCTGCAAGACCGGGCGCTACGCCATCGTCGGCTCCTTCTTCGCCCACTTCGGCGAAGAGGACTGCCTGCGGGGGTGGAACGGCAGCGGGACGATCTTCTTCAGCATGTGCAACCTGCGGTGCGTCTTCTGCTTCCGGCCTGGGGCGCGGGTCCTGACGGACCTCGGGATGCAGCGGATCGAGGAGATCTTCGAGGCGGCCGGAGACGAAGTCGTCGTCCCCGGGGGCCGGGTCCGGTTCCCTCGGGGCGTGCGTGTCGTCACGGCCACGGGGCGCCTGGCCACCGTCACCAAAGCCTTCCAGCACCCCTACGAGGGGACGCTGGTCGTCATCAAGCCGGTGGGGCTCCCCGCCATCGCGTGCACCCCCAACCACGAGCTCTTTGCCCGTCTCGACGGTCAACCGACCATGAACAGGGTTCGGGCCGACGAGCTCACTCCACGCCACCGACTGCTGGTCCCGCTGCCTGCGCTGGATCCTCCACCGGCCATTGACGCGCAGGCGGTGCTCCAGCCGTTCGTCGGGACGTACCGCAGGCCGGCCAGGCGCCGCGCACCGCTCCTCGTGCTGCAAGCGGAGGCAGCGCTGGCATCGGCAGGTCTGGCCTCATCGCGAGAGGTCGCCGACCGGCTGGGTTACCATCCGACCTATGCTCGAGCACTGCTGGCTCGGGTCCGTAGGGGACTGCGGCCCCAGGAGGGATCACATCGCAACGAGTTGGTCCGTGAGGGTGACCGCATCCGATTCACGACCGAGAGAGGCGCCGGCGTCCCATCCACCCTCCCGGTCACTCCGGAACTGGCCCGGTTGCTGGGCTATTACTGTGCCGAAGGCCACGTGGCCCGCGTGGCCGGCCGACCCAACTCCTACCGCCTGGTGCTCTCCTTTGGCCGACACGAGACCTCGCTGGTCGAAGAAGTCCGGGGACCGTTCCGAGCCGTCTTCGGGGTGGAGGCCAGAGTCTATCCGCGTCAGACAACTGTGACCGTCGAAGTAGGTAGTGCGTCCCTCGCCCTGCTGATGGTCGGTCTCTGCGGGAAGGGCTCTCACGGCAAGCATGTTCCCGCAGTACTCTTCCGCAGCCCGGAGCACATCGTCCGGGCCTTCCTGGAAGCCTACTGGGCTGGCGACGGGACCCGGCAGGGCGCGTACATCACGGCGACCACGGTCTCCGAAGAGCTGGCCTACGGGCTCGCCGGACTCCTGCTGCGGATCGGCATCCACCCATACTTCTACGCGACACCGCGACCCCCGTGGCAGGTCATCGGCCAGCGTGTGGTCCGTCAGTCCACAACGCTCTTCTTGGTGAAGTGCCGGAGGGATGTTTGGGAGGGACACGGGCCGAGCGCAGGGCGGCGGCCAGCACCGGCATGCGTCCCGATTCGCAGCATCACGCGGGTGCCCTACACCGGCCCGGTGTACAACCTGGAGGTCGCCGACGAGAGCCACTCCTACCTCGTCAACGGCGTCGCGGTCGCCAACTGTCAGAACTACGACATCAGCCAGCTGGGCGAGGGGCGGGTGGTCACGCCGCGGCAGCTCGCCGCCATGATGCTCCACCTGCAGGACCAGGGGTGCCACAACCTCAACTTCGTCACCCCCGAGCACGTCGTACCGCAGATCCTGGAGGCCCTGCCCCTGGCGGTGGAGCACGGCCTGCGCCTGCCCATCGTCTACAACACTTCGTCGTACGACTCCATGCACTCGCTGCGGCTGCTGGACGGCATCGTGGACATCTACATGCCCGACTTCAAGTACTGGACCCCCGAGCGGGCCCGCCACTACCTGAAGGCGCCCGACTACCCCGAGGTGGCGCGGCGGGTCATCACGGAGATGCACCGGCAGGTCGGGCCGCTGCGCCTGGACGAGCATGGCCTGGCCAAGCGCGGGCTGATCGTCCGCCACCTGGTCATGCCCGGGGCGCTCGACGACACGCGGGCCATCCTGCGCTGGATCGCCACGACCCTGGGTCCGGAGACCTACGTGAACGTCATGGACCAGTACTACCCCGCCGGGCAGGTCGGCAAGAACCCCAAGTACGAGGACATCAACCGGCGCCTCTTCCCCGCCGAGTTCGCCGAGGCGCTACGGGCCGCGCGGGAGGCCGGACTGGTCCGGCTGGACGTGCGCATCCCCCGCCGGCCCTGGGTGCGCTGGGAGCCCGTGCCGGCAGCCGCGGCCGTGTGATGGCCGTCCGCACGCCCGTCCCGCTGACCCCCAACGCCCGGCAGGTCCTGGAGCGCCGCTACCTCAAGCGGGACGCGCAGGGCCGGCCGGCCGAATCTCCGGAGGAGCTCTTCTGGCGCGTCGCCCGCAACATCGCCGAGGCCGAGGCTGCCTGGGGCGGGGACGTGGAGCGGTGGGCCGAGCGCTTCAACGCCCTCATGACCTCGCTGGACTTCCTGCCCAACTCCCCCACGCTGATGAACGCCGGGCGCGACCTGCAGCAGCTGGCGGCCTGCTTCGTCCTCCCCATCGAGGACTCGCTGGAGTCGATCTTCGAGACGCTGAAGCTCACCGCCAAGATCCACCAGTCGGGAGGCGGCACCGGCTTCTCCTTCTCCCGCCTGCGTCCCCGCGGCGACCTGGTCCGCACGACCATGGGCGTGGCCTCGGGGCCGGTCTCCTTCCTGGAGATCTACGACGCCGCCACCGAGCGCATCAAGCAGGGCTCGTTCCGGCGCGGCGCCAACATGGGCATCCTCGACGTGACGCACCCTGACATCCTGGAGTTCATCGACTGCAAGCGCACCGGCGGCGTGACCAACTTCAACATCAGCGTTGGGGTGACCGAGGCGTGGATGCGCCTGGCGGTGGCTGGTGAGGCCTACGACCTGGTGAACCCGCGCACGGGCCGCGCCGTGGCCCGCCGCTCGGCCGGCGAGGTCCTCGACCGCATCGTGCAGGCCGCCTGGGAGACCGGCGACCCGGGCCTGGTCTTCCTCGACCGGATCAACGCGCCGCGCACCAACCCCACGCCCTTCCTGGGCCGCATCGAGGCCACCAACCCGTGCGGGGAGCAGCCGCTGCTGCCCTTCGAGGCCTGCGTCCTGGGCTCGGTGAACCTGGCGCACTTCGTGCGCAACGGCGAGGTCGAGTGGGCGCGCCTGGGGGACGTGGTGCGCCTGGCGGTGCGCTTCCTGGACAACGCCGTCGAGCAGTCGCGCTATCCCGTCCCGCAGATCGAACGCATCCACAAACACGGCAACCGCAAGGTGGGGCTCGGGGTCATGGGCTGGGCCGACCTGCTGGTCCGGCTGGGCGTGCCCTACGACTCGGAGGAGGCGGTGGCCCTGGCCGGCCGCCTGATGGCCTTCATCCAGCAGGAGGCCGACGCGGCGTCGGAGGCGCTGGCGGCGGAGCGCGGCGTCTTCCCCAACTGGGCGCGCTCGCTCTACGGCCCGGAGGGGTGGAACCGCCCCATGCGCAACGCCACGCGCACGACCATCGCCCCCACGGGCACGATCTCCATCATCGCCGGGTGCTCGTCCGGCATCGAGCCGCTCTTCGCGCTGGCCTACTACCGCCGGGTGCTGGACGGGACCATCCTGCGCGAGGTGAACCCCGCCTTCGAGGAGCTGGCGCGGGCGCGGGGCCTCTGGTCGGACGCGCTGGCAGAAGCGCTGGTCGAGCGGGGCGGCTGCCGCGGCCTGCCCGACGTCCCCGAGGAGCTCCACCGCCTCTTCGGCACGGCGCACGAGATCGACCCCGTCTGGCACGTCCGGCACCAGGCGGCGTTTCAGGCGCACGTCGACAACGCGGTGAGCAAGACCATCAACCTGCCCCACCGGGCCACCCCCGACGACGTACGCCGCATCTACCTGCTGGCGTGGGAGCTGGGCTGCAAGGGGATCACGGTCTACCGCGACCGGTCCAAGCGCTGGCAGGTCCTCAACCTGGGCCGCCCCGCCGGCACCGACATCGGCACCATCGAAGGTTCGGCTCCCGCCCCCGAGGAGGACAAGCCGACGCTCCCGCCCGAGCGCGGGGCCCGGGTGCTGGAGGTCTGCCCGGTCTGCGGCCAGGCCTCGTTCGAGTTCGCCGAGGCCTGCGGCAAGTGCCACTCTTGCGGCCACTCGACCTGCTAGGCCGTCTCACGGATTCCAGGCAATTCCCCGCGAGCTGACGGCGGCGAGCACCCCCCTTCCCGGGATCCCCCCTCCGCGTGGCTGGAACCGCTCATACGCGCATCCCGGCCCTCTTGACGGTCACGCGGGAACAGGGTGAATATCTAAAGGTGTAGATACAAAGAGGATACTGAGCGTCGATCCGCAATTGTTCTTGTCGAGGACTGGAGGGGAGTGACGGGTGCGCACCCGGGTGCGAAAGTGGGGGAACAGCCTGGCAGTGAGAATCCCCAAACCTCTCGCCGCGGAGGCGGGGCTCGAGGAAGGCGCCGGAGTCGACATGCGCGCCGCGGACGGCCGCCTGGTGCTGACCCCGGTCAGACCCGGGAGGTTTCACCTGAGGACCCTGCTGGCTCGGGTGACGAAGGCGAACCTGCACGGTGAAATCGAGACCGGAGGGCCCGTCGGACGCGAGGTGTGGTGAGTCCGCGGCGTTACACGCCACGCCGCGGGGATGTCGTGTGGCTGTCGCTCCAGCCGCAGGCGGGACATGCGCAGGCCGGACGGCGGCCGGCGCTCGTCCTCTCGCCGGGAGCCTACAACGCGCGCGTGGGGCTGGCGTTGTGCTGCCCGATCACCAGCCGGGCCAAAGAGTACCCGTTCGAGGTGACGATCCCGCCCGGGCTCCCCGTGACCGGTGTCGTCCTCGCCGACCAAGTCAGGAGCCTCGACTGGCGGGTGCGCAGGGCGGAGTTCATCTGCCGGCTCCCTCGCCCGCAGGTGGAGGAGACGCTGGCAAGACTGCAGGTCCTGCTGGGGGCAGGTGAGCCGTGACGATGATGGACTTGGTGCGCGTCTACGACGTCCACACGCAGGCGCGCGAGCGCCTGTTCGACTGGATCCGCCCGCTGCCCCAGGAAGCCTACACCCGTGAGTTCCCCTTCGCCCACCGCACGCTGCGCGCCACCCTGGTGGAGATCGCGGCCACGGAACTCTGGCTGGCCATGCGGCTCCGCGAGGAGCCCATGCCCCGCCCCTTCCGGCTGGAGCGGCTGCCCCTGAACGAAGGGGCCCTCCCCACCTTCGCGCAACTCGAGGCGGCCTGGCGGGCGGAGTGGCCGCGCACGCGCGCCACCCTGGCGGAGGACCGCGACTGGGAGCGGGTCATCGAGACCAGGCTCTACGGCAGGCGGCAGGTGGCCACGCTGCGGGCCCGGGCCCGGGACATCGCCACCCAGCTCCTGCTGCACGAGGTGCACCACCGGGCGCAGGCGATGGCCATGCTCCGCCAGCTGGGGGTCCCCGCCCAGGACCTGGACTTCATCTTCTTCGTGCAGGAAGAAGTGGTCCGGCCACTCGAGGAGCCGGGGGATGGCGGGACGGCCTCGCCGGCTCGTCAGCCGGGGTAGTCGGGAGGCCCTCCCCGGCCCACAGCAGCCGCGGGGACGACGGCTGGTCGGGGGCCCTGGGGATGGTAGAATAGACCTGATCGTCCTCCGTCGCGCGCCCGTAGCTCAGTGGATAGAGCGTCGGCCTGCGGAGCCGAAGGTCGTGGGTTCAAGTCCCGCCGGGCGCGCCAGCGATCCGCTCGCCGAACCCTCCCTCCTGCCATGATCTCCCGGTGTCCAGGTCGAGGTGCCGGGTGGAAATAGGGAGCGAGGTGACGATCCAAAGAGGCTCCCGCCATCTCATGGTCGAACCACACGCCGACAGCCTGATGGAACAGACCGAAGGACCCGAGGAAAGCGGAAGACTCCCTCCTGCCTTGACACCATGCGACAAACGGCGCGTACATCGTCGCTCCGAAGCTTCTCGGCACACATTGAATCCATCACAGGGCGTCAGGAAATTCGCGGCATAGCGAAGAACTCTTCGAAATCATCAAGTGCTCGCAGCGCTGTAGAAATCGACCTCCACTGATCAGCGAAGATGCTCTCAATCTGCTTGGCTCGATTCGGCGACTCAACCTTCCCCCAGGCGTTTAACTCTCTGAGTGCGAACCGTATGACGCTGCAAGAGAATGCGATCTCGAACTCTCATTGTCGCGCACCAGCCCACGTTTGATGCAGCTTCCTGAGAAAGTCCCGACGCCAATCCGGTTCGAACGTATTCGTCGTCCACACGATGGCGGCATCGAGGCCGACGTTACTGCCACACGCGTACTCCCAGTCGACCAGGCAGAATCCCCCGTTCGTCTTCAATACGTTTCGCGCGATGAGATCCCCGTGAGCAAGCACCTGAGGTCCTGTCCCAAGGGCACGCTTGGCAACGGATAACCGCTCAATCCCGATACTGAAGGTTCCGGTGTGCTGAGGGAATCTTCTTGTGACGAGTGGTCGATAGCCCGCCACCTTACAAATGAGCCGATCGGGACCAAACCTTGACACATGCCGTTCCGAATCCAAAAAGGGACTCGTTGGGAGAGCCTGAAGGGCCGCCAGCAAGTCAATCAAGGGGGCGACCATGTCCTCCCGCAATTCTCCTGGACCTGGGACCCGAGCCTTCGCGAGGGGGACTCCATCAACGTATTCGAACAACATCCAGGAAATTTCTCCCGGCGAAGTGGCAATCCGGCCATCGATGAGCGCCGGAGCGATGTGTCTGGAATAGCGCCTGAGTACTTGAGAGAAGAGGATATTGAAATCGAACTCGTGCTGAAAATTTCGGACCCACAGATCTTCACGCGACGTGAGCGCTTTGAAGAACGCCTTCATTCCCTGCGGAGTCTGCACAACAAGCCGAAACGTCTTCCTGCCCACCACCGGAGCCCCGACCGGCCGTAGTTTCAGCCTGGTCAGTTCACGTGTGATTGCCGACTCAAACTCCGAGTTGGCTCTCGGCATGTCCCGGTGACCAATCGTCATCAGGATCCGTGAGGCTGAGAGCTCTGTTTCAGATTAGGCCGATCGCAGGTCACAGTCTATCGGCAAATCCGCCACCATCGCATCTCTCTTCGGCCTCTTGCAGGAGGTGTGAGATCTCCCAAGACCTATCGGCAGTGCATCGATGATTCCCGGCACCCCCCAGGGCGTCCGCCAGCGCTTGGTCCAGGATATCAGTCTCGGAAAGGTGTTGACGCTTCGACCCTTCCTCACGCATGGTGAAACACCTCCGCAGGCGTCCGACCCCAGCCCAATCGGCATGGGGCCGACCCTACCGGCATTCTTGGTGCCTCCCCCGCCATGCTGGCGCGGCCTAAAGGAAGTCCAAATTCATAACCTTCGAGCCCTTGACCGCTAAGCCATAGGCGACCCCACGATCAACCGGGCTCCGGCTGCCGCTGCCGCCTGTGTGGAAGCGCAACACCTAGCAGGGTGCTGAAAAACCGCAGGTTCTCGCCGACTCGTGACGAATCTTTCTTCTCAACGGACGCACCTCACTCACTCCCTTCATAGGAGCACACC
>JAVHLY010000006.1 GCA_031081585.1 Armatimonadota bacterium | reverse complement strand
GCTAGGCCCGCCGGTCGTCGGCCGGCTCGACCGGGTCGACCGCCTTGCGCCGGGGCTGCGGCCGCTCCTCAGCCTGCTTCCGCGCGTCGTCCGCGGTCCACGTCCCCACCCAGAGGCGCATGGGGTCGTCCTGGCGCTCTGCCATCGTCTCTGACCTCCCAGAAAACGAGGCGACGCCCCGGTCATGGGGCGTCGCAGCCCACCACAGTCTCGGCGTTCGACGGGGGGGTTCACCGCACATCCCGCAAAGTCCTCCTGGGGAGGGCGCAAATGTTCGTGTTCTGGACGATGGAGTGAGGTGAGCGTTGCAAGGCTGGAGAGCGGCGATGGCGGCGGACGCGTCGGAGAGTGGCTGCCCTGCGAGCGGAGCTGCACGCGTCGGTGGCTGCCTTGCGAGCCGAGCTGCACGGTGTGCTTCCCGTAGCCGGGCACGCGGACACTGATGCTCTACGACCGGCCGGAACTGGCGAACCGGTCGGGCCGGAAGGGCGTCAGATCCACTTCCGGCGGGCGCCCCAGCATGACCTCTGCCAGGACTTTGCCGGTATAGGGCCCCAGCAGCAGCCCCGCAGGGCCGTGGCCGGTGGCCACGAACGCCCCGTCCACCCCCGGCACCGGACCGATCACCGGGAGCCCGTCGGCGCACAGCGGACGCAGCCCCACGCGCACCTCGAGCAGCTCGGCCCGTGCGAGCCCCGGGGCGAGGCGCAGCGCCGCCGAGAGCACCTGGTGCACGCCGCCGGCCGTCGGCCGCGGGTCGAAGCCTGAACCGGTCTCGCGCGTGGCGCCGGCGGCCACGCGCGCGTCGGGCCAGGGAACCAGGTAGTGGTCGTCCATCGCCATCACCATCGCCCACCCGTCCGTGGACTCGGGCAGGCGCAGGTGGGCGATCTGGCCGCGCTGCGGCTCGACCGGCAGGGGCAGTCCGAGCGGTTCGCCCAGCGCCCGCGACCAGGCGCCGCCGGCGGCGACCACCTGGTCGGCGTCCAGGCGCTCCCCGTCGACCAGCACGCCGCGCACCCGTCCGCCTTCCACGAGGAGGCGCTCCACGCTCCCCGCCCGCACCGCCAGCCCGCGCCGTTCCGCCGCCCGCCGCAAGGCGGCGCTCAGCAGGCGGCCGTCCACACGGGCGGCGTCGGGGACGAGGAGCGCGGCCGCCACCCGCCCCAGCAGGGGGAGGAAGCTGCGGGCATGCCCGGGGGAGACCTCGGTGGGGTGGGCGCGTCCGGGCACCCGGCGCGCGTGGGTCAGCATCTCCTTCAGGGCGGTGAAGGCGTCCAGGTCGGTGTCGTCGGCGGCGACGAAGAGCAGCGGCGCCGCAGCGTAGCCGGTCTCGCCCGCCTCCTCGCCCCGCAGGGCGTCGACCAGCCGGGGGTAGTAGGCGGCCGCAGCCTCCGCGAAGGCGGCCAGGGCTTCCCCGCGCCCGCTCACCGCCGGGGAGAGGATCCCCGCCCCGGCGTCGGTGGCCCGCCCGCGGTCGCCGCGGTCCACCAGCACCACGCGCCGCCCTTCCCGCACCAGGTGATAGGCGGTGGCGAGCCCGACCAGCCCTCCGCCGACCACGACGATGTCGGCCCCAACCGGCGTCTCATGGCCGCCCACCCTCATGACGACTCCATGACCTCCACCCTCACGGTGTGGGCCACGTTGTTGCCGTAGCCGTGGCGGTTCCAGCGCGGC
This sequence comes from Armatimonadota bacterium, assembly GCA_031081585.1. NCBI lineage: Bacteria > Bacillati > Armatimonadota > Armatimonadota bacterium. The sequence continues at coordinate 100,693 of JAVHLY010000006.1, read as the reverse complement.
GCCAGCGGCTGGGCGTTGCCGAGGGTGTCGATGGCCCGGGCGACGATCGTGTAGCGGCCCGGTCCCGGCGGGGCCCAGGTGAGGTGCCAGGGGTGGGCGGCGTAGGGGGAGAGGCTCTCCCCCAGAGCGGCCTCCTGCCAGCGGGCCCCACCGTCCGTGCTCACGCGCACGGTGGCGATGGGACCGTCCCCCGACCAGGCGGTGCCGCGGATGGTCAGGGGTCCGGCGGGGAGGCGGGCGCCGTTCGGGGGATCGGCGATCACCGCGCGCACCCGGATCGTCGTCACCGGCGTCCCCTGGGGCGTGCCCTCCTCGTCCTCGTAGATGTAGCGCTCGCGCTGGAAGAACCCCGCAAACGGTTCCTCCAGCACGGTGAGGCGGACGAGCCACTTCACCGACGCCATCCCGTACCAGCGCGGGACCACCAGGCGCAGGGGCGCCCCGTGCAGCGGCGGGAGCGGGCGGTCGTCCATCGCCCAGGCCAGCAGGGTGTCCGGGTGGGTGGCGGCGGCCAGCGGCAGGCTGCGCCGGAACGGCTCCACGCGGCCGCGGGCCACCTCGCCGCGGTCGGCACCCTCGCCCAGCACCTCGACGGCGCCCGGCCGGACCCCGGCACGGGCCAGGAGACCGGCCAGGGGCGTCCCGGTGAAGGTGACCGTGCTCACCGCCCCCAGCCGCCACGGCGTGCCCGGTGGGGGCGGGGTCATCAGCGCGCGGCCGTTCCCGGCGCACTCCATCGTCAGGGTGACGCGGCGCGGCTCCAGAGCCTGCAGGTCCGCCAGGCCCAGGTCGAGGGGGCGCTCGACCGCCCCGTCGATCCGGAGCCTCCAGGCTGCCCGGAAGTCCGGGTCGGCGAGGTGCTCGGGGAGGTCGAAGTGAGTGCGGACGTAGACGAGCTCCGGGGGGGTCGGCAGCGCACCCAGGGCCCGCATCGGGGTCTCGGCGTTGTACGGGTGCGCCTCGACGGTGACGAGCGCACCCGCGCCCGTCGCCCTGGCCACGTCGCCCGCCCGGGCCTGGGCCGCCGCGGCGTCGCCGACTCGCGGGTGCGGCCCCGCCATATCGCCTTCCCGCGCGGGCGGCCCTGCCCTCTCGCCTCCCCGGGCGGGCCGCCTCACCGGTACACCGCCTGGCGCGTCGTCACCGCCTCCACGCGGTCCATGCGCACCGTCACGCCCAGCCCGGGCCCGTCGGGCACGGCGATGGTGCCGCCCGGGCCCAGGCGCACCGGCGGGTCGATGATGTCCTCGTCGAAGTACCGGTCGCTGGCGGAGAGGTCGGCCGGCAGCGTGAAGCCCGGCAGGCTGGCCAGCGCCAGGTTGGCTGCCCGGCCCACGCCGGTCTCCAGCAGGCCCCCGCACCACACCGGCACGCCCTGAGCGCGGCAGAGGTCGTGGATGGCGGTGGCCGCCCCGAGCCCCCCGACCCGGGCCTGCTTGATGTTCACGATGCGGCAGGCGCCGATCTGCAGCGCCTTGCGCGCCACGGACGGCGAGGTGATCGACTCGTCCAGGCAGATCGGCGTGCGCACCTCCCGCTGCAGGGCGGCGTGGTCCACCAGGTCGTCCTCCTCCAGGGGCTGCTCGATCAGGAGGAGGTTGAAGCGGTCGAGGGTGCGGAAGACCGCCGCGTCGTCGAGCGTGTAGGCGGCGTTGGCGTCCACCTGGAGGGTGACGTCGCCGTAGACCTCGCGGATGCGCTGCACCACCGCCACGTCCCACCCGGGCTTGATCTTCACCTTGATGCGCTGGTAGCCCTGGTCGAGGAAGTGGCCGATGCGGTCGAGCAGCACCTCCACGTCGGGCTCGATGCCGAGACTCACCCCCACGTCGACCTGCTGGCGGACGCCGCCGAGCAGCGCGCGCAGCGACCGCCCGCCGAGGCGTCCGTAGGCGTCCCACAGCGCCGCCTCCAGCCCGGCCTTGGCCATGTGGTGCCGGCGCAGCCGGGCCACGCGCGGCGGGAAGTCCCGCGGGTGCTCCAGCGGGCGCCCGAGGACCTCCGGGATGATGAAGGCCTCCAGCACGTGCCAGGCGGTGGCCACCGTCTCCTCGTTGTAGAGCGGGGCGGCGTCCACCGGCGCCTCTCCCCACCCCTCGGCGCCGTCCGCCCACACGCGCACGAGCACGCAGACCTTGGTCTCGGAGCGGCCGAAGGAGGTCTCGAAGGGGAGGCGCAGCGGCAGGCGGACCTCCCGCAGCTCCACCGCCTCGACACGCATCGGCGGCTACCGGACCGTCCGCAGGAGGTAGTGGCCGACGGTCGGTCCGCGCAGGAAGTCCACGGCGGCGTACCCCCGGGCGAAGTAGGCGAGGAAGGCGGTGCGGGTGGCCTCGCGCCAGGCCAGGGCGAGGCCGGGGTCCTCCCGGCGCAGGCGGCCCAGGTCGGCGGGGATGGCCAGGCGCACCGCCGGGGCGTCCAGGTCGGTGAACGGATCGCCCGGCCGCGGCCCCGGTCCGCCCGCGGTGGCTTCCAGGGCGGCCGGCGCCTCCTGCGCGGCGGCATCCCAGCGTCCTTCGGCGCGGCGGGCGTCCGCCTGCTCGCCCTCGCCCTCCAGGCGGGCCACCACCTCCGGGGAACGCAGCTCCCAGTCCACCTCGAGCCGGTCGCTGGGGAGCCCGCGGTTGAGGGCGTCCGACATCTCACCGTAGTAGTCCACGTAGTAGCGCCGCGCGGTGACGCCGAGCTTGCGGAAGTTGAAGTGGGCGTTGGCGCTCTGCAGCGGGTCGAAGGTCCAGACCATGCGGTCCAGCCCGCAGGCCAGCGCGGCCTCGCGCTGCGCCCGCTTCAGCGCCAGCCCCACCGCGTGCCCGCGGTACGCGTCCACCACCCCGGCCATGTGCGAGTAGAAGAAGGGGTGGCCATCCCGCATCCCCACGAACCCGTAGCAGAACCCCACGAGCGTCCCGTCGGGGGCGAAGGCGCCCAGCACGACGCCGCCGGCGGCCGTCGCCGCCAGGAGCTGGTGGGCGGGAACGACGTCGAGCGGCGCCATCCCCCAGACCGCCTGCTGCAGCGCCTCCACCTGGCGGAGGGTGGCCAGGTCGGTGATGGGGCGTACCGCCACCTCGACCCCGGGCGAGGGCCCCGTGGCGGGGAGGGAAGGAGGCATCACCAGGGATAACTGTAGCGCGGGCGGAACCCAATTCAAGCGGAACCCGGTGCACGGCGAGTGACGGGAGGTGAGCGGTGGACCCCCTGCAGGCCCACATCCGGCAGCACCTGGAGACCTACCTGGAGGACCTGAAGCGCCTCCTGCGCCAGCCCAGCGTGGCCGCGACCGGGGAGGGCGTGGAGGCCTGCGCCGCGCTGGTGGCCGAGCTCTTCGAGGGGGCGGGGGCGCAGGTGGAGGTGCTGCGGGCAGCGGATGCGGCTCCGCTGGTCGTGGCCGACTTCCCCGGGCCCGGGCGGACGCTGCTCTTCTACGACCACTACGACGTCCAGCCGCCCGACCCGCTGGAGGAGTGGGTCACCCCGCCCTTCGAGCCGACGGTGCGCGACGGGAAGCTCTACGCCCGCGGCGCCGCCGACAACAAGGGCGACCTGGTGTCCCGGCTGGCCGCGGTGCGGGCGCTGCAGGCGGTGCGCGGCGACCTCCCCTGCCGGGTGCGCTTCCTGGTCGAGGGGGAGGAGGAGATCGGCAGCGTCCACTTCGAGCGCTACGTCCGCGAGCACCGTGACCGCCTGGCCGCCGACGCGTGCATCTGGGAGTTCGGCGCCCGCGACATGAAGGAGCGGCTCCACCTCTCGGCCGGGGTCAAGGGCATCTGCTACCTGGACCTGGCCATCGAGGCCACCTCCCGCGACCTCCACTCCTCGCTGGGGGCCATCGTCGAGGGGGCGGCCATGAAGATGGTCTGGGCCCTGGCCTCCCTGAAGGACCCGCAGACGGGGCGCGTCCGCGTGCCGGGCTTCTACGACCGCGTGCGGCCGCCCTCACCGCAGGAGCTGGAGGCGGTGCGCCGCCTGCCCTTCGAGGAGGAGGACCTGAAGCGGCTCTACGGGGTGGAGCGGTTCATCGCCGGCAAGACCGGGGCGGACGCCCAGTACGACCTCTACTTCATGCCCACCTGCACCGTCTGCGGGCTGGAGAGCGGCTACCGGGGCCCCGGCAGCAAGACCGTCCTGCCGCGGCGCGCCTGCGCCAAGGTGGACTTCCGCATGGTCCCCGACCAGGACCCCGAGGAGATCGCCCGCCTGGTGCAGGAGCACTTCGCCGCCCAGGGGTTCTCCGAGATGCAGGTGCAGCTGCTCGGGGGGGAGCGCGCCTACCGCTCCCCCATCGACCACCCCTTCATCCAGATGGCGGCGCGGGTGGCCGGGGAGGCCACCGGGCGGCAGGTCCTGCTGCAGCCCACCTCGGCCGGCACCGGGCCGATGTACCCGCTCGGGACGACGCTGGGGATCCCCATCGTCAGCCTGGGCACGTCGTATTGGGACGCGCGCGGCCACTCCCCCAACGAGAACATCCGGTTGAGCGACTGGGCGGAGACCATCGGGCTCGTGGCGCGCCTGCTGGAGCGCTTCGGAGAGGAGGCGTGGTGATGACGATCCGGCACCTGGTGGGGCTGGTCCTGGTGGCGGCGCTGGCTGGCGCCGCCGTGTGGCCGGCCGGCGGGGCGCAGGCCGCGCCCGCGCCGGGCGGGACGGTGGTCCTCTACACCTCCCTGCCGCAGGAGATCGCCACGAGCTTCGCCCGGGCCTTCATGGCCCGCTACCCGCAGCTGCGGCTGGAGGTGCTGCGCTCGGGGAGCACGGAGCTGGAGCGGCGCATCTTCGCCGAGCTGGAGACCGGCGGCATCCGCGCCGACCTCCTCTGGCTGGCCGACGCGCCGGTCTTCCTCACGTTGCGCGACCGGGGCGCGCTGCAGGCCTACCGCTCCCCGGAGGCGCGCCAGATCCCCGCCGCCTGGAGGGACCCCGGCGGCTTCTTCACCGCGGGACGGCTGATCAACATGATCATCGCCGTGAACACCACGCTGATCCCCGAGCGGGTCGCGCCGCGGCGCTGGGCCGACTTCCCGCGCTTCGGCCGCACCGCGGCCATGCCCAACCCCTTCTTCTCCGGCTCGGTCTTCGTCGTGGTAGCCACCTTCGTGCGGGAGTACGGGTGGGCCTGGTTCGAGCGGGCACGCCGCGAGGGCATCCAGGTGCTGCGCGGCAACTCCGAGGTGGCGGCGGCGCTGGCGGCGCGGGAGTTCGGCGTGGGGATGACGCTGGACTTCATCGCCTACGGGATGATCCGCGACGGGGCGCCGCTGGCCATCATCTGGCCGGAGGAGGGGGCGGTGAGCATCCCGAGCCCCGTGGCCATCACGCGCAGCGCCCGCAACGTCGAGGGAGCGCGGCTGTTCGTCGACTACGTCCTCTCCCGGGAGGGGCAGCAGGCCCTGGCGGAGCGCGGCATCATCCCGGTGCGGCCCGACGTGGCCCCGCCGCGCGGCCTGCCGCGGCCCTCGGAGATCCGGACGCTGCCGGTGCCCTTCGAGTGGGCGGCCCAGAACGCCGCCGAGATCCGCCAGCGCTTCGAGGAGATCATGCTGAAGTAGGCCGTGGCCACCGGCAGCGGGGCGCTCCGCGTCCCTCTCCCCCGCGCCCGCCCGGCCGACCCGCGCCTCTTACTGGTGGGGCTGGCGGCGCTGGCGCTGGCCGGGCTGGTGGTCTACCCGCTGGCCCAGGTGCTGGTGCGCAGCCTGCGCGCCGAGGGCGCCTGGACGCTGGCGGCCTACGGCCGGGCGGTGGCCCCCGCCAACGTGCGCGCGCTGTGGAACACCGTCTGGGTGAGCGCGGCCGCGAGCGCACTGGCCATGGCCGCCGGCACCGTGCTGGCCTTCCTGCTGGTGCGCACCGACCTGCCCGGCCGCCGCTGGCTGCGGCCGCTCGTCGTCCTGCCCTACGCCATCCCGCCCTTCTTCGGCGCCATCGCCTGGACGCAGCTGCTGGGCCCGCAAGGGTACCTCATGCGCCCGCTCCTCGACCTGCTGGGCCTGGAGCGGGCGCCGTGGACCGTCTACTCCCCCGGGGGCATCGTCGCCGTCCTGGCCATCCACTTCTTCCCCTACGTCTTCCTCACCGTGGCCGGGGCGCTGGAGCGGATGGACGTGAGCCTGGAGGAGGCGGCGCGCACCTCCGGGGCCGGCACGCTCCAGGTCATGCGCCACGTCACCGTGCCGCTGGTGTGGCCGGCCATCCTGGCCGGCGGGGTGCTGGTCTTCATGGGCAGCGTGGCCAACTTCGGCATCCCGGCGCTGCTGGGGCTGCGAGCGCGCTTCTTCGTGCTGACCACGAGCATCTACAGCGCCCTCACCCTGCCGGACTTCGGCCTGGCCACGGCGATGTCCATGCTGCTGGTGGCCGTCTCGCTGGCCGCGCTGCTGGCCCAGCGGTGGGTGCAGCGCGGGGAGGGGCGCTTCGCCGTCATCGCCGGCAAGGCCATCCACCCCCAGTCCCTGCGCCTGGGCCCGCTGCGCTGGCCGGCGTTCGCCCTGGCCGCGGCCTTCGCCGTGACCATCGCCGTCCTGCCCATCGCCGCGCTCGTGCTCACCTCCTTCCTGCGCTACTTCGGCGCGCCGCTGGCGGCCGCCAGCCTGACCACCCGCCACTACGCCTACGTCCTGGGCCTGGAGCAGGCCCGCCGCGCGCTGGCCAACAGCCTCGTCCTGGCCGTTGCCGCCGCCACCGTGGCCATGGCGCTCGGCACGGTCATCGCCTACGTCCACGTGAAGGCCCGCCTGCGCGGCAGCGGCTGGCTCGACGCCGTCGGCACGCTCCCCTCCGCCATCCCCCACACCGTCATCGCCATCGCCGTCCTGCTGGCGTGGGGGCGCTGGCTCTACGGCACGCTGGCCATCATCCTCCTGGCCTACGTCCTCGCCTACCTCCCCTTCACCATCCGCACCACCGCCGCCACGCTGCAGCAGATCCACGCCTCGCTGGAGGAAGCCGGGCGCGTCGCCGGGGCGGGGCCGCTGCGCACCTTCCGGGACATCGTGCTGCCGCTCGTCCGCCCCGGGATGGCGGCGGGGTGGATCCTGGTGGCGATGCCGGCCAGCCGGGAGCTGACGATGTCCATCCTGCTCTTCAGCCTGCGCACCGAGACCATCGGGGTGACGATCTTCAACATGCAGGACTCCGGCTACACGCAGATCGCCGCCGCGCTCTCGGTGGTGGTGCTGGCGTTCATCCTGACGGGCAACCTCCTGCTACGCTGGGCCACGCGCGGCCGGCTGGGCTTCTGAGGCCGGGGAGGGCACGGTGACCGCCGTCGAGGACCGCCTGGAGGTGCGGGGGCTGTGGAAGACCTTCGACGGCGTAGTGGCCGTCCAGGACGTCACCTTCCGCGTGGGGTCGCAGGAGTTCTTCACCCTGCTGGGGCCGAGCGGGTGCGGCAAGACGACCACGCTGCGCTGCGTGGCCGGCCTGGAGGTGCCGACGCGCGGCGAGATCCGGCTGGGCGGGCGGGTGGTCTCCGCCCCCGCCTCGGGCCTCTTCGTCCCGCCGGAGCGGCGGGCCATCGGCATGGTCTTCCAGAACTACGCGGTCTGGCCGCACATGACCGTCTTCGACAACGTCGCCTACCCGCTGCGCCTGCAGCGGCTCGACCGGCGCGAGGTGGCGCGCCGGGTGGGGGCGGTGCTGGAGGTGGTGGCGCTGAGCGGCCTGGAGCGCCGCTACCCGGCCCAGCTCTCCGGCGGCCAGCAGCAGCGGGTGGCCCTGGCCCGGGCGCTGGTGCGCCAGCCGGAGCTGCTGCTCCTGGACGAACCGCTCAGCAACCTCGACGCCAAGCTGCGCGAGCAGATGCGCTTCGAGCTGAAGGAGCTGCAGCGCCGCCTGCGCGTCCCCATCCTGTACGTCACCCACGACCAGGCCGAGGCGATGGCCCTCTCCGACCGGGTGGCGGTGATGCGGGAGGGGCGCATCGTGCAGGTGGGCCCGCCGCTGGAGATCTACCGGCGGCCGGCGGACCGCTTCGTGGCGGACTTCATCGGGCTGATGAACTTCCTGCCGGGGCGGCTGCTGGGCCGCGACGCCGCCGGGGTGGCGGTCGAGGTCCTGGGGCGGCGGCTGCGCCTCCCCGCCGAGGGCCCCGCGGCGCCGGCCGGCAGCGCAGGCGGGCCGCCTGCCGGCGATCCCGTCCTGGTGGCGGTGCGGCCCGAGGACGTGGCCCTGGGCCCCGACGGCGAGATCCCCTGCACGGTGGAGGTGCGCAACTTCATGGGCAACGTCGTGGACTACAAGGTCCGCGCAGACGGGCACGTGCTGCGTGTCCAGACCCCGCCGGGGGTGACCGTCGAGGAGGGGACCCACCTCCGGCTCCGCCTGACCCGGGTTCTCCTCTTCCCCGCCACGGAGGACGACCCCGACCATCGTCCCGACCCGCGCGTCGCTCGGCCGGGCACCCCATGAGGCCGGTCCTCTCCACCACCTCGCTGCGCACCCATCCGATCCGGGACGCGCTCGAGGCCGCCCACCGGTGGGAGTACGCCGGGGTGGAGCTCTGGGCGGAGCACCTCTGGGCGCAGGAGGCCGATCCGGTCGCGCTCGGGCAAGAGGCCGCCCGCCGGGGGCTGGTCGTGACCGTGCACGGCCCCAGCCGCGACCTGAACGTCACCTCGCAGAACCCGGGCATCCGGGAGGAGTCGCGGCGGCAGTACGCCCGTGCCCTTGAGGACGCGGCGCGGCTCGGGGCGGTGGTGGTGACCCTCCACCCCGGCAGCCTCTCCTCGTCGCGCGACGCGCCCGAGGCCTACTGGCCCGCGCTCGTCGAGGGCTTCGCCGCGCTGGGGGCGGCGGCGGCGCGGCTCGGCCTGCGCGTGGGCGTGGAGAACATGGAGGCGCGCCCGGGGGAGTTCGTCACCAGCCCGCGCCAGGTGGCGCGCCTGGTGGCCGAGGCCGCCTCCCCCGCCCTGGGGCTGACGCTCGACATCGCCCACCTGCTCTCCAACAGGCAGCCGCTCGACCTGGACGGGTTGGAACCGCTGGTCGTGCACGTGCACCTGAGCGGTTCCACGGAGCGCCTGGTGCACGTGCCGCTGGACGAGGGGATCTACCCTCTGGCGCCGCCGCTGGCGCGCCTGGCCGCCTTCTACCGGGGACTCGTGGCCATCGAGGGGTACGCCGCCGGCCGCGAGCTGGAGACGGTGGCCGCCAACCGCCGCGCCTTCGACCGGCTGCTGGGGGCCGCGCGCGCTACTCCACCGTGATCTCCCAGACGATATGGGTCTGGGGGTTGAGGCGCAGCACCACCGTCATCCCCGGCCGCACCTCGTCCCGCGAGCGCGCCCGCCCGGAGACGGCCACCTCCAGGTGCAGGGTGAAGGCCCCCAGCCCCTGCAGGGTGATGGTGCGCAGGGCGATGGTCTCCACCACCCCGCGCACCTGGCGGTAGAAGGCCCGCACCGTCACCGCCTCGCCGCTGCCCCGCACCTCCGCCACGATCTGGTCTCCCGGGCGCAGCTCGCGCAGGTTGGCCGACCCGCCCACCCCGCTCGTCGTCTCCCGCCGGAAGATGGCCGTCTCGGCGGTGACCACCACGAGGTGGACCACCGTGCCCTCCAGCACCTGGAGGCGGTTCTGGGAGAGCTCGACCCGCAGGAGCGTCCCCTGGACCGTCCGCGCCGTCCCCGGCCCGGGCCGCGGGGATGCGCCGGGCGAGGGCGGGAGGGGGATGGTGTAGATGCGCACCGTGCGGGTGCCTTCCTCCCAGTCCACCCGCGCGCCCAGCGCCTCGCTGAGGAAGCGCAGCGGCACCATGGTCCGGCCCTGGAGGGCGAACGCCGGCACGTCGAGCGTGACGATGCGGTCCCCCACCCGGGCCTCCCGGCTCCCCAGCCTCAGCACGATGACGACCGCCCCCCGCCGGGCCGTGACGGTCTGGGCGAGCGGGTCGAAGCTGACCGACGCCCCGAGCCGCTCGAAGATCCCCCGCAGCGGGACGAGCACGCGTCCCGCCACCTGGATGGGCGGGACGTCCAGGGTGAGCGGCTCCCCGTCGAGAACCACCGTGATGGGGGGCTGGGCGGCGGCGCGCCGCGCGGCGGGCGGACGGGAGCCGGCCGGGGCGAGGACCGCCACCAGCAGGACGGCCGGGATGCAGGCCACGATGGCCCTCCTGGTCCCAACGCCCCACGCCCCCGGGACGGGCCTCACGCCTCGCCCTCCCGGTACATGCGGTCACGCAGCGCCTCCAGCGCCGGGCTGAGGCCCACCGGCGGCGGCGAGCTGTCCCGCAGCGCGCGCAGGGCCGGGGGGAGGTGGGCGACCGCCTCCTGGCAGCGCCGGCGCATGGCGTCGAGCGGCTCGGGCCGGAGCGCCCGCCCGCCGCGCATGACCTCCTCCAGCAAGGGCCGGGCCCCGGGCGGGCCCGGCTCGTCGGCCAGGGCGATGACGTCCCGCACCAGCACCCCCTCGGCGTCGACCGTGCGCCACACCTGCTTGCGGCCGGGCAGCGTGGCCTTGCCGGCGCTGAGCTTGATGCGGTAACCGTGCACGTCCTCGACGAGCTTGTAGACCCCTTCCACGAAGGGGGCGTCGGCGGAGGTGCCGAGCTCCGTACCCACCCCGAAGGCGTCCACCTCGGCGCCCTCGCGCAGCAGGTCGGCGATCTTGAACTCGTTGAGCCCGCCGCTCAGCACGATCTGCACGTCGCCGAAGCCGGCCTGCTGCAGCAGCGCCCGCACCTTGCGGCTGGCCGCCACCAGGTCCCCGCTGTCGATGCGCACGCCCCGCAGGCGCTGCCCGCGCGCGGCCATTTCCCGGGCCACGGTGATGGCGTGCTCCGCCCCGCGCACGGTGTCGTAGGTGTCGATGAGCAGCACCGAGTTGTCGGGGTAGTCCAGCGCGAAGGCGCGGAAGGCCGTCAGCTCGTCCTCGAAGGACATGACGTAGGAGTGCGCCATGGTGCCGAAGACCGGGAGCCCGAAGAGGTGGCCGGCCAGGACGCAGGAGCTGCCCGCACACCCCCCGATGTAGGACGCCCGGGCCACCTTCACCGCCGCGTCCGCCCCGTGGTCGCGCCGCGGCGAGAAGTCGATGACCGGGCGGCCCTGGGCGGCCAGGACGACCCGCGCCGCCTTGGTGGCGATCATCACCTGGAAGTTCAGGGTGTTGAGGAGCATCGTCTCGATGAGCTGCGTCTCGATGCGCGGCGCGGTCACCTCGACGAGCGGCTCCAGCGGGAAGAAGACCTCCCCCTCGGGGATGGCCCGCACGTCGCCGCCGAAGCGGAAGTCGCGCAGGTAGTCGAGGAACCCGTCGCTGAAGCGGCCCAGCGAGCGCAGGTAGGCAATGGCCTCGGGCGGGAAGCGCACCTGCTCCAGGTAGGCCAGGACGGTCTCCAGCCCCGCGCTGACGAGGAAGGAGCGGTCGGGCGGCAGCTCGCGCACGAAGACGGCGAAGGTGGCGGGCTCGTTCATCCCCTGACGGAAGTAGCTGTCCGCCATGGTGAGCTCGTAGAGGTCGGTGAGGAGCCCCACGGTGTCCGGGGTGACGAACCCGAAGGTGGGATACGGCCGCGCCACCTACACCCACCCCCGCCAGCGGAAGAGGGCGAGCATGACGGCGGTGACCGCCCCCATGACCGCCAGCACGCCCAGGAAGCCGCCCGGGGCCTCCCAGGCCGGGAGGGCGCGCTCGAAGTTCATCCCGTAGATGCCGGTGATCACGGTGAGGGCGGCGAAGACCGCGGTGATGACCGTGAGGACCTTCATCACCTCGTTGAGGCGGTGGCTAACCTGGCTGAGGTAGACCTCCAGGGCGCCCGTGACCAGGTCGCGGTGGGTGTCGATCTGGTCGGTGATGCGCAGCACGTGGTCGAAGACGTCGCGCAGGTAGGGGCCGACCTCGGGGACGATCCCCTCGGTCTCGTGGCGCATCAGCAGGCTCAGGGTGTCGCGCAGGGGGACGACGTGGCGCCGGGCGTCCAGCAGGACGTGCCGGATGCGGAAGAGCCGCGCCAGCGCCGCCGTGGAGGGCCGGGCCAGCACGTCGTCCTCCAGCCGGTCGATCTCCGCGTCCAGCGCGTCGACGACGGGGAAGTAGGCGTCCACGGCGGCGTCGAGGATGGTGTGCAGGAGGAAGGCTGGCACCTGGCGCAGGGCTGCGGGGGCGTGGGCCAGCCGCCGCCGGGCCTCCTCCACGACCGGACAGCGGGAGGGCCGGACGGTCACGACCAGGCGCGGGGTGAAGAAGAGGTCGATCTCGTCGAAGACCACGTCCGCGCCCTCCAGCTGCGGCGCGTGGAAGGTGAGGAAGAGGACGCCGTCGTAGGTCTCGGCCTTCGGCCGCTGCCCGGCTTTGCGGGCGTCCTCGACCGCCAGGGGGTGGAAGCCGAAGCGGTCGAGCGCCGCCGCATCCTCCGGCCGGCTGCGGTCCAGGTCCACCCAGACACCGCCCCCGTCCCCGCGGAGGAGGGCCGCGAGGCGCTCCGGGGCCTCCTCCTGGAGGCCGTCGGGACGGTAGACCGTAATCTGCATCGTCGTCGTTCCAGCAGGGTGCCGGGGGCGCCGCCGGACGCGCCAGACGGCACTCTCCTGCCCTGTCGGCCGGGCGGGACCGCGACTAGCGTAGGCCACGCCTCCGCCGGGCGCCAGAGGTGGCGGATCCGCCGCAGCACCGTGGCCCGGGCCTCCGCCGACCTGAGGAGGGGTGCGGGCGCTAAGATAGAGGGGACGTGACGGCACCGTTCAACGTCTCGCCCGGCGGCCGCCTCCAGGAGTCTCGCCCGCACGAGCGCGTCCTGGTCTGGACCCTCGGCGGTGAAGAGCTTGCCACCAGTTACGGGACGAATGCCGTCGCCCTGCTCGGCGACGATGGCGTGGTGCTGGTAGACCCGCTGGTCGCTCCGGCCCACGCCCGGCTGGTGGACGCGGCCTTGCGTCGCCACACCGCCGCCCCGGTGCGCCTCGTCGTCCTCACCCACCACCACACCGACCACGCCCTGGGGGCGTCGTGGTTCGCCGCCCGCGGCATCCCCGTGCTGGCCCACGCGGCCTGCGCCGAGCGCATCGCCGCCGAGCACCCCGGGCTCATCGCCGCGCGGCGCGCCGTCCCGGCGCTCGCCGGGCTCTTCGACGACGCCGAGCCCGTCCGTCCGACGGTCACCTTCTCCACGGGGGTGACCCTGCACCTCGATGGCCTGGAGGTGGAGGTCTGGCACCCCGGGTGGGGGCACACCCCGGGCGATGCCTTCCTCCACCTCCCCGGTCAGGGGGTGGCTCTCACCGGCGACCTGGTCTTCCACCGGTACCACTTCAACTACGAGGATGCCTCCCCCGACGGCGTGCGGCGGGGACTGGAGGCGCTCCGCGCCCGCGGCGCCGAGGTCTTCGTCCCCGGGCACGGCCCGCCCGGCGGCCCGGAGCTGTTGACCCTGCAGGCGCACTACCACGACACGGTGGAGGCGGTGGTGCGGGACGCGTTCGCCAGGGGCGAGGAGGAGGCCGCGATCGTGACTGCCCTGCGCCGGGCCTTTCCCGACCACGCGCTGGCCCTGGTGCTGCCCACCGCGATCGCCTGGGTGCGCCGCCTGGCCGCCCGGGCGTCCGCATCGCCGGCCTGAGTGCTGTCAGGGTGTGAAGCGATGACCACGCCGGGAGGGACGACAGGCACGGTGGCGCGGCCGCTGACCTCGCTCGCGGCTGCAGCGGCCGACCGTGCTTCCTACCTCCGCACCGCCGTCCTCGTGCTGGCCGGGGCCTTCCTCATCGGGGCCGGCACGAACTGGGACATCAGCTGGCACGTCCGGGTCGGCCGCGAGAGCTTCTGGATTCCCCCGCACCTGGTCATCTACGGGGGTGCCCTCCTGGTGGTGGCGTCGGTGGCCGTCGGGCTCTGGCAGGCGCACGGTGTCGCGCTGGCCCGGGAGAGGTCGCTGCGCTCCACCGCGCCCCGGGGCCTGTGGCTCTCCGCACTGGGCGCGGCCTGGTTCCTCGCTTCGGCCCCCTTTGATGAGGTGTGGCACCGCCTCTTCGGCCTCGACGTGACGCTGTGGAGCCCGCCGCACCTCTCGCTCATCGCCGCCGGGTGGACCATCGTGCTCGGGGCGGCCACGCTGGCGGCCGAGGAGCGAGCCCGGGGCGTCCTGGTCGTGGCGCTGGCCTTCCTGCTGCAGCCGGTGCTGCTCGCGCTGGCCCCCGGGGTGCGCTACAGCTACCTGCAGCCGGGGCTCCTCGGCCCCTGGCTCCTCCCGACCCTGGTGGCGGCCCTGGCCCCCTGCACGGTGGTCCTGGTCCCCACGGCCCTGCACCTGCCGGCAGGGTGGAGCCTGGCCCCGCTCGCGCAGATCCTCCTCCGTCCCCTCAGCGGCGCCTTCACCGCGCTGGGCTACGCGCTCGTCCTGCCGACCGGGCTGCCCGCCACGCCGGCGATGCCCTGGCTGGCGCCTGCCTACCTCGCCCGGGTCTTCGCGACGGTGCCGCTGCTGGTGCTCGTCCCGGCCCTCGCCGCCGACGTGGCCGCGCTCGCCCTCCGGGGGCGCGGTCGAGCCGGGGCATGGCCGGTGGTCGCCACGACGTTTGGGGCCGTCGTCGCGGTCGAAGGCCTGGTCGGTCCCCGCATCGTCGGGCAGGCGCCCATGGACCCGGCGGCTCTGGTCGTGGCCCTGCCCGTGCTCGCCCTCCTGTCGCTCGGCAGCGCGGCGGTGGGGAGAGTGCTGGCCCGGGCGACGGTGGCCCGGGCTCCGATGGGGTAAGGCGGACCGGAAGAGAGCCTGGGGCGGCGCATGTAGGTCGAGGAGATCGCCGAGACGTCCCCGCCGCTATCCCAGAGTGCCGAAGAACGGCGGGGAGGGCAGGGGAGGGTAACGTGATGCGCGAGGGTGAGCGGGTACCCGATGTCCACCTGGTTGACTACGAGCGCCAGCCGGTCAGGCTCTCGGCCCTTCTCGGGCAGCCGCTCGTCCTGGCCTTCTTCCCGGCGGCCTTCAGCAGCACGTGCACCCGGGAAATGTGTGCGTTTCGGGACGACCTCCAGGCCTTTGCCGGGCTGGGGGCGCGTGTGGTGGGGATCAGCGTGGACCTCCCCTGGAGCCTCCGCGCCTTCGCCGAGCACCTCTCCCTGACCTTTCCGCTCCTGAGCGACTACAACCTGGAGGCGGTGCGGGCCTTCGGCCTGGAAGACCCGACCTTCGCGCGTGGCCTCCTGCCCGGGGTGGCGCGGCGCGCGGTCGTCGTCCTCGACGACGACGGAGCGGTTGCCTACCGCTGGGTGGCCGAGGTCCCGGGGACGGAACCTCCCTACGACGAGGTGCGCGAGGCGGTCCGGCGGCTCGTGTCCAGGAAGGCAGGCTGAGCGCCGACGAGGTCCGTCTGGCTTGACGCCGCCGCTCCCTCGGTCGGGGGACGCTCCAGGCCGGAGAACCGCACCCCCACCAGGCGCACCGGCCGGTCCAGGGTGTGGCGGTGCAGCAGGTCCACGGCGGTGCGCAGGAGCAGGTCGAGGGCGTCCGTGGCCTGCGGCAGGGTGAGCGCGCGGGTCTGGGTGCGGAAGGTGTGGTACCGCACCTTGACGGTCACCGTGCGGACGCGGTAGCCGTCCTCCCGAACGCACTCCGCCCAGACCTCGCGCCCTAGGGCCTGGACGGTGCGCACGAGCGTCTCCCGCCGCCGGACGTCCACCTGGAACGTCGTCTCCCGGCTGTACGACTTGGGCTCCCACGCCGTCACCACCGGCGAGTCGTCCTCCCCCCGGCAGATGTGGTAGAGGTCCTCGCCGTGGCGCGGGCCGAGCGTCTCCTGGAGCACGGCCAGCGGGACCGCCCGCAGGTCGCCGACGGTCTCGATGTTGTGGGTCTGCTTCAGATAGGCTGCAGTCTTGGGCCCCACCCCCCAGAGCACCTGCACGGGCAGCGGGCGCAGGCGCTCCTCGACCTCCTCTGCAGAGATCATCGTCAGGCCTCCGGGTTTTTGCAGGTTGGCGGCGATCTTGGCCACCAGCTTGTTGGGGCCGATCCCGATGGAGGCGGTGAGGCCCAGCTCCGCGCGGATCCGCGCCTGGATCTCCCGGGCCAGCGCCAGGGGGTCCTCGGTCCGGTGGGAGCAGTCCAGGAAGGCCTCGTCCAGGCTGACCGGCTCGACGAGCGGCGTGTACTCGCGCAGGAGGGCCATCAGCCGGGCGGAGTAGGTGCGGTACGTCTCGAAGTCCACCGGCAGGAAGACGGCATGGGGACAGGCGCGCAGGGCGTGGCGCAGGGGCATGGCCGAGCGGATGCCGTACCGGCGCGCCTCGTAGGAGGCGGTGGAGACCACGCCGCGCTTGCGCGGGTCGCCGTCCCCGCCGACGACCACCGGCCGGCCGCGGAGCTCCGGGCGGCGCAGCTGCTCGATGGCCGCAAAGAACGCGTCCATGTCGACGTGGAGGATCAGCCGACCCACGTTCTGAGCATAGCGCCCCAGGCGGATGGGCGTCGTGGCGTCGGACCTGCGCGGGCCGGGGGGAGGGTGGAGTGTTCCGGCTGGACGGACGGCGTGCCCTGGTGACCGGCGGGACCTCGGGGATCGGCGAGGCCGTGGCCCGCACGTTGCTGCATGCCGGTGCCCGGGTGGTCGTCGCCGCTCGGGATCCGATGCGGGGGCAGGCGGTGCGGGACCGGCTCGCCGCATTCGGGGAGGTGCACTTCCTGCCCGCCGACGTCGGCAGCGAGCCATCCGTGGAGGCCCTCGTGGCCGGGACGGTCGACCGCCTGGGCGGGCTCGACGTCCTGGTGAACAACGCCGGCGTCATCGACCGCACCCCGCTGCACGCGCTGGACCTGGAGCGGTGGGAGGGAGTGCTCCGGACGAACCTGACGGGGTGCTACCTGGTCTCCCGCCACGCCCTCCCACACCTGCGCGCCCGCGGCGGTGCGGTTGTGAACGTGGCGTCCTACCTGGCCTTCCGGGCGGGGAGCGGGCTGACGGTAGCCTACAACGCCGCCAAGGCGGGTATCGTCGCCCTCACGCGCACCATGGCGGTGGCCTACGGGCCCGAGCGGGTGCGGGTGAACGCGGTCTGCCCGGCCTTCGTGCCGACCGCCCTCAACCGTGACCTGTGGGAGCGCTATACGGCGGAGGACTGGGAACGCCTCACCCAGGCCTACCCGCTGCGCCGGGTGGGGACGCCCGAGGACGTGGCCTACGCCGTCCTCTTCCTGGCGTCCGACGAGGCGGGGTGGATCACCGGCGTGACCCTGATGGTGGACGGCGGCCTGACGGCACGCTGAGCAGGAGCCGACGGGCGCGCTCACGCCCGGACGAGACGGGGGATGAGCTCGGGCAGGGACCAAGCGTCGGTCCGGTCCAGCCGTACCGTGACCGTCCCGGCCGCGGCCGCCGCCGCCGGCAGCAGCGAGGGGGGCCAGCGGAAGAGGTCGGCCACCTCCGCCGGCGGCGCCGCCCCGGCCAGGCGCAGGTAGGCGCGCAGGATGGCGGCCGCCGCCTCCGCGTCGGTGAGGCGGGCGGCCGCCGCCACCACGTCGGGCATCCAGCGGGTGAAGGTGTCCCAGATGAAGGCGTAGGCCCCGCGCCCCGCCACCTCCGCCACCTTGGCGATGAGGAAGCGCTCCTGCAGGTCGGCCAGCGCGCGGTGGAAGGAGTGCCCGCGGTCGCCGCGCGGGACGAAGCGGTGGCGCAGGTCCCACGTGGTCAGCGGCCCCTGCCGGGCGATCTCCTCGTAGAGGTCGCGCGCCAGCCGCGAGAGGCGGCCGGCCTCGTAGGCGGCCAAGTGGTCGTCGCCCTCCCCGACGTTCCCGGAGAGGGCGTAGAAGGCCGGCAGCAGCGCGCGGGAGACGAAGGTGGGCTTGCGCCGCAGGACGCGGCCGTAGAAGACGCGCCGGCGCGTGGCCAGCTCGTCCTTCCACCGCCACGCCCACGACCACATACGGTCGACGCTGCGCGTGCCGATGACGTCGAAGACTCCGGGGACCGCCCCCGGGCCGGCGGTGAAGGCGTAGCAGAACCCCAGCGCGTCGACGAAGCGGGCGCACGCCGCCGCGCTGCGCAGGCGGAAGCGACGGCGCAGCGCGGACCGGTACCGGGCCACCTGGACGGGGCGCAGACGCGGCTCGACCACAGCCGCCTCCATGGTACGCTGCGAGAGGTCGCCCCGCACGCCGGGGGGTATGGAGCGCACCGAGGGCGAATCACTGCCATCGCCATGTCGGAGCTCGTCGTGTCGGAACGGGTCCAGACCACCACGCTGGACAACGGCCTGCGGGTGCTGGTGGTGGAGAGCCACGCCGCGCCCGTGGCCACCTTCTGGCTCTGGTACGCCGTGGGGAGCCGCAACGAGCAGCCCGGGCGCACCGGCATCTCCCACTGGGTGGAGCACATGCTCTTCAAGGGCACGCCCACGCGGCCCTACCCCGTCCTCACGCGGGCGATCGACCGGCTGGGCGGGCGGTGGAACGCCTTCACCTGGAAGGACTACACCGCCTACCACGAGGTCCTTCCCGCCCAGCACCTCCCCGTGGCCATCGCGATGGAAGCCGACCGCATGCGGAACACCCGCTTCGACCCGGAGGAGGTGGAGCGCGAGCGCACCGTCATCCTCTCGGAGCGGGAGGGCGCGGAGAACTTCCCGCTCTTCTACCTACAGGAGGAGGTGGACGCGCTGGCCTTCAAGGTGCACCCCTACCGTCTCCCCGTCATCGGCTGGAAGGGCGACCTGCGCCGGCTCACCCGCGACGACCTCTACGCGCACTACCGCACCTACTACCACCCCGGGAACGCCCTGGCCGTGGCGGTGGGGGCGTTCGACGCCGAGGCGGTGCTCGAGCAGGTGCGCCGCGCCTTCGACCCCCTCGACCCGGGCCCGCCGCCCCCGCCGGTGACCGTGGAGGAACCGCCCCAGGAGGGGGAGCGACGGGTGGTGGTGCAGCGGCCCGGCAGCGCCACGAGCTACGTCCAGGTAGCCTACCACGCGCCGGCGGCGCGCGATCCCGACCTGCCCGCGCTGCTCGTGCTCGACGGGGTACTCGGCGGCTTCGACGCCGTGCGCGGGGCGGTGGCGCCCGCGCGCTCCTCCCGGCTCTACCGGGCCCTGGTCGACCGCGGGCTGGCCACGGAAGTGGTCTCCTCGGTCACCGCCTCCCTCGACCCGGGCCTGCTGCGCATCGTGGCCACCGTGCACACCGGCGTCCCGGTGGCCGCGGTGGAGGCGGCCATCCTGGAGGAGCTGGACCGGCTGGTGACGACGGAGGTGCCGCCCGAGGAGCTGGCGCGCGTGCGGCGGCAGGCCCGGGCGCAGTTCAGCTACGTGCGCGACGGCGTGCACGCCTTCGCCGGGGCCCTCGGCGCCTACGCCCTCCTCCTCTACCCCGAGGCCCTCTTCGACGTGATGGCCCGGGTCGAGCGGGTGACCCCCGCCGACGTGCAGCGGGTGGCCGCGCGGGTCTTCGACCCGCGTCGGCGGACGGTGGGGTGGTACGTCCCGGAGGAGGGCGCGGCGGCCGGGCGGCGCATGGCCGCACGGGTGGACGCATGAGCGTCGTCCTGGCCGCCGAGCGCATCCGCCGCGCGGTCCTCCCCGGAGGGCTGCGGCTGCTGGCCGTCGAGCGCCCGGGCAGCGGGATGGTGGCCGTCCACCTCCTCGTGCAGGCGGGCGCCATGTTCGACGGGCGCCACGCCGGTACGGCCCGGTTCGTGGCCCGGACGCTGGAGCGGGGGACGCGGCGGCGCAGCGGGCAGCAGCTGGCCGAAGAGCTCGACGGCATGGGGGCGACGCTGACCGTTACCGCAGCGCTGGAGGTGGTGGCCGTCGTGGGGCGGGCGCTGGCGGAGGACGCAACGGCCTTCCTCGGCCTGCTGGCCGAGGTCGTCACCCGGCCGGCCTTCCCTGCGGCCGAGGTAGAGAAGGTGCGCGGCGAGCTGCTCACCGAGGTGCGCGTCCGCGCCCTGGACACGTGGCACGCCGCCGAGCGGGCCTTCCGCCAGCTGGCCTTCCCGCCGGACCACCCCCACGCCGCCCCGCCCGACGGGGAGGAGGCAGTGCTGCAGGCGCTCGGCGTCCCCGACCTGGCCGCCTTCCACGCGCGCCACTACCGCCCCGACCGCACCATCCTGGCGCTGGTCGGCGACCTGCCCTGGTCCCGGGCCCAGGAAGAGGCGGCGCGTGCCTTCGAGGGGTGGCAGGCGGCCGGGGAGGCGGTCGAACCGGTCATCCCACCGGTGAGCGTGCCCGAGGGCGTGCGGCGCCGCGAGGTGCCCCTGCCCGGCAAGAGCCAGTCGGACATCGTGCTCGGCGGGGTGGGCCCCGCCCGCACCGACCCCGCCTACTACCCGGCGATGATGGCCACCGTGCTGCTGGGGCAGCTCGGCATGATGGGACGGGTGGGCGAGCGGGTGCGGGAGCGGATGGGCCTGGCCTACCACGCCTCCATGGAGCTGCGCGCCGGCCGGCTGCCGGGGCCCTGGTGGGTGCGCGCCGGGGTGAACCCGGCCAATGTGGAGCGGGCCATCGGCGCGATCCTGGAGGAGGTGGCGCGCTTCCAACAGGAGGGACCGGCGCCCGACGAGCTGGCCGACGCGCGCGACTACCTGACCGGGTCGCTGGCGGTGCGGCTGGAGACCCACGGCGGGGTGGCGGCCGCGCTGGGGGAGATCGAGTACTACGCGCTGGGGCTCGACTACCTGGAGCGCTTCCCCGGTATCGTCCGGGGGCTCACCGCCGAGGAGATCCGCGCCGCAGCGGAGGCGTTCCCGCTCGACCGCTACGCGCTGGCCGTGGCCGGGCCGGAGCGATGACCCTTTCGGGACGCACGGTCGGGCTCGTCGGAGGCACCGGACCATTCGGCCGGGGGTTCGCCCTCCGGGCGGTCGCAGCCGGCTGGTCGGTGGTGATCGGCTCCCGCGATCCGGCCCGGGGCGCTGCGGCGGCCGCGGCGCTGGAGCGTCCGGCGGTGCGCGGGGCGGGCAACGTCGAGGCGGTGCGTGCGGCCGACCTGGTGGTCGTAGCCGTCCCCTGGGAGGCCCACGCCGCCGTCCTGCGCGAGGTCGCTCCGCTGCTCGACGGCCGGCTGGTGCTGGACGTGACGGTGCCGTTTGCGCCGGAAGTCCCGGGGGGCCTCGCGCCGCCCGCGGCGCGCGCCTTCGCCGAGGAGACGCAGGCGGCCGCGCCCACCGCCCGCGTGGTGGCCGGCTTCCACACCGTGGCCGCCTCGACGCTGGGGCGCCCGGAGCGGCCGCTCGACCAGGACGTCCTCCTGTGCGGGGACGACGACGGGGCGCGGGCCGCGGTGGCCGGGCTGGTCGAGGCCTTCGGCGGCCGGCCGGTGGATTGCGGGCCGCTGGCGGCGGCGCGCGCGCTCGAGGGGTTCGGGGCGCTGGTGACGGCCCTGGCCGTGCGCCGCCGGCGTGCCGTCGGGGTGCGCCTGACTAACCTGGCGCCGCGCTCCACCCCGCCGGCCGCCCCGCCGACCTCGTGAGGCCGCCGAGCCGATGCGCATCCTGACGCTGTGGGCCCTGGAGCCCTTCCCGGAGGTGCGGCCGGGGATGGACCTGGCCGCCCTCATCGCCGACGCGCTGGCCGCCTGCGGGATCGTCCCCGCCGACGGCGACGTGCTGGTGGTGGCCCAGAAGGTGGTCTCGAAGGCGGAGGGGCGCATCGCCGACCTACGCGAGGTCACCCCCGGGCGGGAGGCCCTGGCGCTGGCGGCGGAGACCGGCAAGGACCCGCGCCTGGTGGAGGTGGTCCTGCGGGAGTCGCGCGCCATCAACCGGCGCCGCCCGGGGTTGATCATCGCCGAGCACCGGCTGGGGTTCATCTGCGCCAATGCCGGGGTGGACCACTCCAACGTGGCCGGCAGCGAGGACGTGGTCAGCCTGCTGCCCCTCGACCCCGACCGCTCGGCGGCGGGCCTGCGCGAGGCGATGCGGGCGCGCTTCGGGGTGGACGTGGGCGTGGTGGTGAGCGACAGCCACGGCCGCCCCCACCGGGAGGGGGCGGTGGGCGTGGCCATCGGCCTGGCCGGATTCGCGCCGCTCCTCAGCTACGTGGGACGGCGCGACCGCTACGGCTACGTCCTGCGCACCAGCGTGGAGGCCGTCGCCGACGAGCTGGCCGCGGCGGCGGGGCTGCTGCAGGGGCAGAGCGACGAGGGGACGCCGGTGGTCCTGGTGCGCGGCGCCCGCCTCCCCCCGGGCGACGGCCGCGCGCGCCAGCTGGTGCGGCCGGTGGAGGAGGACCTGTACCGGTGAAGATCGAGCGCATCGTCACCCACGCCCTGGCAGGCCGGCTGGAGCGGCCCATCCTCTTCGCCATGGGCCCGTTCCAGACGTTCGTGGCCACCCTGGTGGAGGTGTGGACTGACGACGGGCAGCACGGGGTGGGGGAGTGCATCGCCCGCCGCGCCCCGCGCGTCACCGCCACCGTCGTCGAGGACCTCCTCGCCCCGGTGCTGCTGGGCCGGGACCCGCGCGACGTGGGCGGCCTGTGGGAGGCGATGTTCGGGCAGCTGCGCCGGTGGGGCCACTCGCGCGGCTTCGTGGTCGAGGCCATGAGCGGCGTGGACATCGCCCTGTGGAACCTGCTGGCCCGCGCCGCCGGGGAGCCGCTCTTCCGCTTCCTGCGGGGGGTGGGACGGGAACGGGTGCCGGTCTACGCCTCCAAGGTCTACTTCGCCGCCACCGACCACATGGTGGCCGAGGCGGCGGCACTGGTGCGGCAGGGGCACCGGGCGGTGAAGGTGCAGGTGGGACGCAGCGAGGCGCAGGGCGGCCTGCGCGCGGACGTGGCCACGGTGCGGGCGATCCGCGAGGCGGTGGGCCCGGAGGTGGCCCTCATGCTCGACGCCAACGGCGCCTACGACGCCGCCACGGCGATCCGCCTGTGCCGGGAGGTGGAGCCGCTGGACATCACCTGGATCGAGGAGCCGGTGCCGCCGGACGACGTCTCGGGGTACGCGCTGGTGCGCCGCCGCCAGTCCATCCCGGTGGCCGGCGGCGAGTCGGAGTTCGGGCTCTTCGGCTTCCGCGACCTGATCGAGCGGCGGGCCATCGACGTGGTCCAGCCCGACATCGCCCGCGTGGGCGGCTTTACCGCGGCCCTGCGGCTGGGCGCCCTCGTCCACGCCTACAACCTGGCGTACGCCCCGCACACTGGCTTCTCCGCCGGCGTGGCCCACCTGGCCTCGCTCCACCTGGCCGCGGCGGTGCCGAACCTGCTGAGCTACGAGGCCATGTTCATCCCCAACCCCCTGCGCGACATCTTCACCACCCCCTTCCCGGAGCCGCGGGAGGGGATGCTGGAGCTCCCCACCGGCCCGGGGCTCGGGCTGGAGGTGGACTGGGAGCGGGTGCGGGCCTTCCGCGTGGCCGGGGGCTGAGGCCCGGCCCGGGCGGGGCGGACTGATGATCGTCATCGCCACCGGCATCAGCGGCAGCGGCAAGGTGCGCGAGTCCGGCGGCGCCCCGGGCTACCTGGTGCGGGTGGTGGCGGACGCCGAGCGCCTGATCGCGTCCGCCCAGCTGGAGGGGCGTTGGACCTCGCCCATCAAGCGGCTGCGATTGGTGGACGTGGGCGACCTGATGCTGCGGCGGGCGCGGGACATGGGGCTGGACATCAGCACCGAGACGATCCTGGACATGGCCCCGGAGGCCCTGCAGCAGCTGCGCGCCGTGGTCCTCACCGAGGTGGTGAACGACCCGGAGCTGTGGGCCCCGGAGGTGGCCACTATCCTGGTCACCCACGCCTGCTTCTGGTGGAAGGGGCACCTCATCCCGGGCCTCGACACCCACTACCTGAAGCTCATCGTCGACGAGACCCGCCGGCGGTCGGCCCAGCCCGCCCCCACCGCCGTCCAGGAGATGCTCCCGGAGCTGCGGCTGGCCCCGCCGGTGCGCCCGGAGGGCATCTTCTACATCACCGTGGTGGACAGCGTCTACCAGATCCACCGCCGCCTGCACGAGACGGCGCAGTGGCGCGGCCAGCTCCCCACCAGCGAGCTGATCATGTGGCAGGAGCAGGAGGTCTTCCTCACCCGCATGCTGGCCGCCTACGAGCGGGTGCCGCACTACCTGATCGCCCACGACGAGCCCACCCGCACCCTCATCGACCTCATCTGCTTTAAAAGGCCCCGCATCTACCTGGGCTACCCCATCACCAACCTGAGACGCGAGGGGCTGTGGCACCTCATCGAGGCCGCGCGGGCGTTTGCCCGCCGGCTGCGCGAGCACTTCGTGGTCTTCGACCCGCTCTCGGTGAAGGACGAGGAGGCCGCCGCCTTCGCCCGCATCGGCACGGAGGAGTTCGACGCCCAGTTCTCCCCGGAGCAGCGGGAGGAGATCCGCGCCTGGGCCGGATCGCTGGAGGAGGCGCGGGCCTGGGCGCAGGGGCTGGACGAGCGCACCCGGCTGCTGCTGGGGCGGGCCACGGTGGTGCGCGACCTGCGCCTGATCGACCAGAGCGACGTGAACGTCGTCTTCTACCCGACGAGCCAGATGTCGTTCGGGGTCCTCTCCGAGGTCATCCACGCCCACACGACCGGCAAGAAGGTCTACGTCATCTACCCCTTCCCGACGATCTCGCCCTTCCTCGAGTTCTACGCCACGCGGGTGTGGACGCCGCCAGCTGACCGGCCGGCCCCGCGCACCCCGGAGGAGATCGAGGCCTTCATGCTGGAGGCGGCGGCGGACGTGGAGCGCCACCTCCTCCAGGAGTTCGGGCTGGCCTGAGCCCTTTCCCCGCGCCCGCCCGCGAGCACTGTTAAGCCAATCCCCTTGACAATATCGACCCCGTTCCCCTTTTAAGAATGGGTGGAGGCTCCGGGGCCCTGGGTGGCTCCTGCCCCCGGGCGTCCCGGCCGGTCACCCAACGCAGGAAAGGAGGTGAACGACGATGCTGGTCCGGCGCACGCCGTTCGAGGAGCTGTTTCGGCTCCAGCGGGACCTGATGAACCTGGTCCAGCGGGTCTTCGGCGAGCGGTCGGAGGCGGTGGCGTTCGCTCCGAACTGCGAGGCCTTCTACAGGGACGGGCACCTGGTGGTCCGGGCGGAGCTGGCGGGCGTCGACCCGACGAGCGTGGACGTCCGGCTGACCGGCTCGACGCTCACCATCGCCGGTGAGCGGCGCGGGCCGGAGGTGCCGGCCGACGACCGCATCTTCGGGGAGATCGCCTACGGGCGCTTCGAGCGGACCCTGGAGCTGCCCGAGGGGCTCGACGCCGAGCAGGTGAAGGCCCGGTGGGTGGGCGGCATCCTGGAGATCACCATCCCGGTGGTCCAGGCGGCGCTGCCCAAGAAGGTCCCGGTGGAGCTGGTGCGCGCCTGACGGACGCGACGGGTGGGCCGGCGCGCGTCAGGGCGCGCCCGGTCTGTGGAGCGGTGCGGCGGGGAGTGCACCCGCCCCGGGCGCTACCCCCGTCGCGCCGCTGCCCCTCCCCAGGGGGGCGTTGTCCGGACGACAACTGAGGACAGCGAAGGAGGTGGGAGGCGATGCCGGCTGACCTCGGTCTCGTCATGATCCGTGTCGTGATCGGGGGACTGTTCATGGGACACGGGCTGCAAAAGCTCACCCGCTGGGTCGGCGGGTACGGGCTCGCCGGGACGGCAGGCTACATGGAGTCGCTGGGGCTGCGCCCCGGGCGCCTCTGGGCGCTCGTGGCCGGGCTCTGTGAGACGCTCGGCGGGGCGCTCTTCGCCCTCGGGCTCCTCAACCCGGTGGGCTCGGTACTGATCGGCGCCGTCATGCTCATGGCCATCGCCCGGGCGCACTGGGGCCGCGGGCCGTGGGTGGCGAACGGCGGCTGGGAGTACGCCCTGGCCAACCTGACGGTGGTGACGGGCGTGGCGCTCACCGGTCCCGGCGCCTACGCGGTGGACTCGGTCCTGGGCCGGACGCTGCCGGTCGTCCCGATTCTGGTCGCCGGGCTGGCCCTGGCGCTGGTGGTGGTCGTGGGCTCGACAGTCGTCGCGCCCGTGCCGGCCCACGGCTCGCAGCAGACCGGCTGATCGGCCGGTGACGATGCGCCGCCGGGGGCCCCGGCGGCGCCCGGGGTCGAGGCGCGCCCCGATCTCGCCGGTCCCCGCGCGGGCTCGGACGCTTCCCCCCTGCGCCTCCACGCGGCTCCTGCCGCGTGCCCGCCCGCGCGGGGCCCGCATCCCTCCAACGGGCTGGCATCCCTTCAGCAGGAGCGCGCCTTGCCGGGCGGGTGTCCGTCACGGCGGGGCTCTTCCCGGGAAGCGTGCGGCCGACGAAGATGGGAACAGCGGCCGCGCGTGGGCTGCCGTCGGCCGGCGGCTACGGGCGGCGTGATCGCTCGGTGCTGAGCGGGATGGCACGATGCCGGCAAACCTGACCCCCGAGTACCTGGCGGCGGAGAAGAAGTGGAAGGCGGCGACGACGCCGCAGGACCGCCTGGCCGCCCTCCAGGAGATGCTCGCCACCATCCCCAAGCACAAGGGGACGGACAAGATGCAGGCGGACATCAAGCGCCGCATCGCGCAGGTCCGCCGGGAGATGCAGCGCAAGGGGGGCACCGCCCGCCAGAAGCCCTTCTACCACGTCGAACGCGAGGGGGCCGGTCAGGTGGTGCTCGTCGGCCCGCCGAACAGCGGGAAGTCGGCCCTCCTGCGCGCCCTCAGCCGCGCCGAGCCCGAGGTGGCGCCGTACCCCTTCACCACGCGCATGCCGCTGCCGGGCATGGTCCCCTTCGAGAACGTGCAGATCCAGCTCGTCGACCTGCCGCCGCTCACCCGGGAGTTCAGCGAGGGGTGGCTGTACGCCATCATCCGCACGGCGGACGCGGTCGCGCTCACCCTGAGCCTCGGGGACGAGGACGTGCTGGGGCAGGCCGAGACGGCGCTCCGGCTGCTGGAGGAGGCCCGCATCCCCCTGCGCGCGCCGCAGGCGACGGACGAGGGGAAGTCCGCCGTGACCGTCGCCACCCACGTCGACGCCCCCGGGGCGGCGGTCCGCCTCGACCTCCTGCGGGAGTTCGTGGGGGGGCGCCTGCCGGTGGTGGCAGTCTCCCCCGTCACAGGGGAGGGGCTCGAGGCCCTGCGCCGCGCCCTCTTCGAGAGCCTGGGGGTGATCCGGGTCTACAGCAAGCCGCCGGGCCGCAAGGCCGACTTGAGCGCCCCGTTCATCCTGCGGCGGGGGGCCACGGTGCTGGACGCCGCCGAGGCGATCCACAAGGACTTTGCCGCGCAGCTGCGCTACGCGCGGCTGTGGGGCCGGGACGAGTACGCCGGCCAGATGGTCGGTCGCGACCACCTCCTCGAGGACGGCGACATTCTCGAAGTACACCGGTGAGCGCCGAGAGGCACCGGTGAGTGCCGCGCGGTCGCTATGCGGCGGCGCGGGGCTTCGTGGACCCGGCGCAGGACTCAGCCCTTGACCAGCTGCGCCTCCCGCGAGACCTCGCGCCCCTCCTCCTCCAGGTTCATCGCCGTGGCCGGGCGACCGGCCTCGTCGCGCTGCGGCATGCGCTGCCAGAGGTAGAGCACGGCGCCCTGGGGATCGGCGAAACCGGCCCACCATCCCATCCCCGGGACCTCCTGCTTCTCCTCGACGATGGTGCCGCGGGCGCGGCGGATCGCCTTGAGCGTCGTGTCGATGTCCTCCACCGCCACGTAGGCCCGCGTCTGCGGCCGCCGGCGGTCCGGCCGGGGGATGGCCCGCCGGACGCGGTAGATGCCGCCGATCGTCTCGCCGCCGTCCAGGATCAGCGTGTAGTCACGGTCGAAATCCCGGAACGACCAGCCGAAGAGCTTGCCGTAGAAGGCCTTCGCCCGGCGCAGGTCCACGGCCGGGATCTCGACGTGCACGAACTTCGGCATGGTCTCCCGCCTCCTTCGCTGCGTCGCGGATCACCTGTATTGTACCGCCGGGATGCGCTCCCTCGCCGCTGCGGCGGCGGATGCGCATGCCTCAGGCCGCGCTGCGCGACCCCGGGGGCCGTCGGCGACTCCGCCTATAATCGGGGTGTGCGCGAGGGCGATCCGGCTCCACTGCCCCAGGTGCGGGACTCCGTCGGCCACGAGCTGGACCTGAGGGAGCGCGCTCAGACGGGATGGCTCGTGCTGTTCTTCTACCCCAAGGCCGGCTCGCCGGGTTGCTCCCTGCAGGCCCGCAGGTACGCGGCGCTCGCGGACCAGTTCCGGCGGCTTGGCGCGACGGTGGTGGGCGTGAGTCCGGACCGCGCGGAGGCCCAGTGCGGCTTCGCGGAGCGCACGGGCCTCACGATGGTGCCCGATCCGCAGGGAGCGCTGGCGCGCGCGTACGGCGTCCGGCGATTCCTCGGAATCCTCAGCCGCGATACGGTCCTCGTCAACCGCGAGGCGCGCGTGGAGCAGATCTGGAGGCGCGTCAACCCCCTCCGCGACGCCGACCGCGTCCTCGCCTACCTCCGCACAAAGGCCGGCTGACCCTCACGGTGAGTCTCCTGAAAGCGCGGAGCACATCACGGAAGGAACAGCACAGGAGTCCGTCAGCGCATCCTCCTCCGGATGGGCACGGAGGAGAGCGTCCAGCCGGCGCACGAGCTCGCCCGCGTCCCAGGGCGGGACGGTCTGCAGGTGGAGGAGGACGATGATGAAGAGGAGGCGGCTTGCGGCGGCGGTCAGCGCTCCTCGCGGGGAACCAGGACCCTGCCGGCGCGGGCGTCCCAGATCCCCAGAGCGGTGAGGCGCAGGTCGGGCAGGGAGTCGAAGGAGAGGAAGAAGAGGGTGTAGGTCGGGTCCTCGTGGCGGTAGCCGCGGGCCCGCAGGAAGGCGCCCAGCTCTCGCACCCGGGCGGCCAGCCGGTGGAGGGGCTCGGGGGACATCAACCCGCCGATGGGCAGGGGGAGCTCGAACCGCACCTGCCCGTCCTCCACCGCCACCACCCCGCCCCCCAGCTCCAGCGTCCGCCGGGCGGCGGCCGCCATGTCGTGCGGATCGTCGCCGGCGACCGCCATCCCCCCGCCCACCGTGTAGGTGCAGGCCAGGCCCCCCAGGCGGTCAGCGAAGCCGCTGAGGAGGGCGCGCGCCACCCACCGCCCGTCCGGGGCGAGGAGGGTCAGCACCTGCACGCCTGGTGGCGGTCCGTCCGACAGGGTGAGGTCCCGCCGCCGGGTGATCACCGCGTTCTGCAGGTGGAGGGCGATGGCCGCGCCGCGCGGCGGGGCGAAGAGTGACGGGTCGGGGCGCCAGGTGGGGGCGTAGCGGCGGGGGAAGGCGCTGACCCACTCCGGGGCCTCGATCGGGGCGGTGAGGCGGCCCTCCTCGGCCACCAGCCGCCCGCCGGCGATCACCCGCTCGGGAGTGGGGTCGCGCAGGTCCACCAGCACGTTCAGGTCGGCCAGACGGCCGGGGGCGATCCCGCCCAGCTCCTCGTCGAGGCCGTAGTACGTGGCCGGGTTGAGGGTGGCCATCTGGTAGGCGGCCACCGGGTCGACGCCGGCGAGCAGCGCCTGGCGGATCACGGCGTCCATGTAGCCGTGGTCGGCGATGAAGGTGGCGTCCGGCCCGTCCGGCGTCAGCATCAGCCGGCCGGAGAAGGCGCGCGCGACGGACGCCACCCCCGCCAGCGCGGGCAGGTCCCCGCGCAGGGAGGAGTGGCGCAGCATGACGTACAGGCCGGCGCGCAGCCGGTCCAGCGCCTGTTCGGCGGTAATGGCCTCGTGGTCGCTGCTCACCCCTGCGGCGACGAGGGCCTGCAGCCGTTCCCACCCCACGCCGGGGGCGTGGCCTTCGACGCGGCGGCCCGCGGCCAGCACGGCCGCCACGAGCTCGGTGAGGCGCGGATCGCCCGCATGGAGGAGGGGCCACCGCGTCACCTCCCCGGCGGTGCGCACCGGTTCCAGGTGGAGCAGGCGATCGAGGCGGTCCGGAGCGAAGCGCTCCGCCTCCTGCGGCAGCGGAGCCTGGGCGTGCAGGCGCAGGAACCAGTAGTAGTGGAAGGGCAGGCGGCTCAGGTCCTGCAGCACCTGCTCCAGGCGGGCCGGGTCGGCGTAGACCAGGGGGAAGAGGGTGTCGGCCACGGCCGCCACGGTGCCGCGCGGCAGCACCGCTTCCGCCAGCGTCACCGGCGTGTACATGGCGCCCGGGTGGCAGTGCGGGTCGAAGTAGCCGGGGACGAGGAGGCGGCCGGTCACGTCGAGGACGGTGGTCTGCTCGCCCACCATCGTGCGCCGCCGACCCACGTAGGCCACGCGCCCGCGCGCCACGGCGACGTTGGCCTCCAGCACCTCGCCCGAGTAGACGTTGAGGACGCGGCCGCCGGCCAGGTAGAGGTCGGCCGGCGCCTCGCCCCGCGCCACGGCGGCGAGCGCCCGCAGGTCCTCCGCGGTGCGGGTGGTGCGGCGCACGCTACCGCCCTACCATAGGAGTGTCCACAGCGACAGCACGCGCACGCCCGGGCCGGTCCGGTGGCGGCACGGCCCGGGGCGGCGGCGCAGGAGGTGATCCGGGTGGAATTGACCTACTACGGCCATGCCTGCTTCCTCCTGTCCGCGGCGGACGGGACCTCCATCCTCATCGACCCGTTCAACACGGAGTGCGGCTACCCCATCCCCGACGTCGCGCCCACGGCCGTCACCGTCTCCCACGAGCACTTCGACCACAACCACGTGGCCATGGCCAAGGGGTCGCCCACGGTGATCCGCGGCCTCGCTCCCGGCGGCGACTGGGCCCGGGTGAACACGGCGGTGGGGGAGGTGCGCATCACCACGGTCCCGACCTACCACGACGCCAGCCGCGGCGCGGAGCGCGGCCGCAACGCGGTCTTCATCTACGAGGTCGAGGGAATGCGCGTCGTCCACCTCGGCGACCTGGGGCACACCCTCGATGCCGACCAGGCCGGGGCCATCGGTCGCCCAGACGTCCTGATGGTCCCGGTCGGCGGCCACTACACCATCGGCCCGGAGGAGGCCTCGCAGGTCGTGGAGCTGCTGGCCCCGCGCCTGGTCATCCCCATGCACTACAAGACGCCGGCCACGGCGGGGTGGCCCATCGGCCCGGTGGACCCCTTCCTCAGCGGGAAGCCCAATGTCGCCCACCGCGGCCACACGGCGACGATCCGCCCGGCCGACCTGCCGCCGCAGCGGGCGGTCTGGGTCCTGGCCCACCAGGGATAGGACTCCGCGCGCCCAGGCGGTCGGGCGCGCCCCCCAGGCGGCCCGGCGCGCTTTACGCGGCCCGCAGCGGCTTCCTGATGCGCGGGCGCGGTGCCGCGCGTCCCGGCCGCTGCGGTCCGGTCTCCAGGCGCGCCAAGTAGTGAAGGAAGGTGCGCACCCCGAAGCCGGTGGCGCAATCGCGCGGGCGGTACGGACCCGTCCCTTCCTCGCTCTCCAGGAAGGCCACCGGGGCGATGTCCAGGTGGGCCCAGGGGCGGCCAGCGGTGAACTCGCGCAGGAACGCCGCCGCCTTCTCCGCCGAACCGTAGCGTCCCGCCGAGTTGCGCAGGTCGGCAACACGGCCGCGCATCGCCTCGGTGTACTCCTCGTACAGCGGCAGCGGCCAGAGCCGCTCCCCGGCGGCGTCGCCGGCCGCGCGCAGCGCCTCCATCAGCCCGGCATCAGTGCCGAGCAGCGCAGCGGCGAACGGGCCCAGGGCGACGTGGGCTCCGCCGGTGAGGGTGGCGACGTCGATGAGCACGTCCGCCCGCTCCGCGGCGTAGGCCAGGGCGTCGGCCAGGACCAGCCGCCCCTCCGCGTCGGTGTTGGTGATCTCCACCGTCCTGCCGTTCATGATCCGCAGGATGTCGCCCGGCTTCATCGCCCCCGGGCCCGGCATGTTCTCGGCCAGCCCGAGCAGGCCCAGCACCCGCACCCGCGGGGCGAGCGCGGGGAGCGCGGTCATCGTGGCCAGCACGGCGGCAGCCCCCGCCATGTCGGACTTCATCGTCTGCATCTGCTCGGCCGTCTTGAGGTCGAGCCCGCCGCTGTCGAAGGTCAGGCCCTTGCCCACGAGGGCCACCGTGCGTCCCGCGCCCTGCGGAGCGTAGGTCAGGACGACCAGGCGGGGCTCCTCGCGGCTCCCCCGGGCCACCCCGAGGATTCCTCCCATCCCCAGGCGCGCCATCGCGTCGGGTCCCAGTACTTCGACGCCCAGTCCGCGCTCGCGGGCGCGGCTGGCAGCCAGGTCGGCGAAGCGCGCCGGGGTGAGGTCGCTGGGCGGCTCGTTCACCAGGTCGCGGGCGAAGACCGTCGCCTCGGCGAAGAGGCGCCCCCAGGCCACCCCTTGCTCCACCGCCTCGCGATCCTCCCGGTCGGCGGCCAGGATGTCCGCACGCCGCACCGGCCGAGGCGGTGCGTTCAGGTAGCGGGTGAAGCGGTAGGCGCCGAGCAGGATCCCCTCCACCCGCGCCTGGGTGAGAGCGGCCAGACGGTCGGCCGGCGCCGGCAGGGGCGCGAAGGCCAGGTGCTGCAGGTGGAGGTCCTGGGCCCGGCGGACGGCCGCGGCCGCAGCCGTCCGCACCCGCTCCCCCTCCAGCTCGGGCCCCGGCCCCAGCCCGGCCACGATCAGGCGCCGGGGGGCGATGCGGCCCTGGGTGTGGATCACCGCCGTCTCGCCGGGACGGGCGGAGAACGCCTCCTCGTCGAGCGTGCGCCGCAGCTCGCCGCCCAGCGCGCGGTCCAGGTGCGCGGCCGCACCCCCCAGCTCCCGCACACCGGCGAAGACGCCCACCACCAGCGCCTCGCAGGCGTGGCGTCGGGGGTCGGTCGTGAGCACCTGCAGGTCGATCACCGGCCGATCTCCTCCCCCACGCCGCGCTCGCGGGCGCGCCGGTAGACCAGGTGCATGGTGGCCACGTCCTCGAGCGCGATGCCCAGCGACTTGAAGAGCGTGATCTCCTCGGGGTCCCGGCGCCCCGGGACCTGCCCCCCCACCACCTCGGCCAGCTCGGCCACCCGCTCCCAGGTGAGCAGCCCGTCTTCGACCGGTACCGTCAGCTCGGCCGCCTCCAGCCGGGCCTGCTCAAGGGAATCCACGACGATGCGGGCGGCGCGCGTCACCACGCCGGTGTCGATCTCGCGGCGCGGCAGGGCGTTGGCGCCGGCGGCGTTCACGTGCACGCCCGGGCGCAGCCACGCCCCCTGCACCACCGGGTCGCGGGCCGAGGTGATGGTGGTGACGATGTCCGCGTCGCGCACAGCCTCCTCCGGGGAGTCGACGGCCACCACCTGGGCCCCCAGCTCGGCGGTCATCTCCTCGGCGAAGGCCTCGCGCCGCTCCGGCGTGCGGCTGTACGCCTTGACCAGGGCGATGGGGCGCACGCGGGCGATCGCCGCCGCCTGGGAGCGGGCCTGCCACCCGGTGCCGATGAGGCCGAGGGTGCCCGCCCCGGGGCGGGCCAGGTACTTGGTGGCGACGGCGCTGGCGGCACCGGTGCGCAGCTGGCCCAGGGTGTCGGCCTCCATCATCGCTAGCAGCCGGCCGTCGTAGAGGTCGTAGAGCAGGCCGATGAAGCGGCGCCCCCCGCGGGTGGTGGCATAGGACTTCAGGCCCAGCACCCCCCAGTCCGGCAGGCCCGCCGCCATGACGTGCAGCACCCCGCCTTCGACCTGGACGCGCTGGCGCGGACGGTTGACGGCCCGCCCGGCGGCCGCCTCGGCGAAGGCGCGTTCCACGGTGTCGATGACGTCGTCCAGGGTGACGAGCGAGGCGACGTCGGCCTCGCGGAGGTAGAGCGCCACGGCCTCCAGCATACCATCGCCCTGCGCTCTCGTGGGCCACTGCGGTGCGCGCCAGGCAAACGGGTACGAGGCCCAAGTGGCGGGCCTGGCGCAGAGGTGGTCGACGGTGCGCCGGGATGGCACGGATGGCAGCGCGGAGGAGCCGAACGGAACTCGGCCCGGACCGAGCTGGTCGCTCCGCCGGGCACGCCCGCCGGCCGAGGCCCTAACTCAGCTGACCGACAGCCCCCGGAGGGAGCGCTCCCGCTCAGGGAGGACGGTGCGCAGGAACCCGTCCAGCGCGGCGCGACTGGGGTCGGGGGCGTCGGCGTAGGCCTGCCAGGCCGTGCGCACCGCCTCGGGGTCTGCGCTCACCGGCGGCGGGGCCAGCGCCAGCGGAGGCTCCTCCCAGCGCGGGACCTCCACCTCCAGGGAGAGGTCGTCGCAGTAGTCCAGGGCCGCGTCGAGGAAGGCGGCCAGGGAGCGCCCGTCGAAGCCCCGGGCGGCGAGCGGCCGGCCCATTGGGCCCAGCCGGTCGGCGGCGACATCCTCGTAGACGGCCAGCAACGTCCGGGTCAGGGCAGCCAGCGCAGCCAGGGCGCGTGTCTGGCTCCAGCGGGCCTGGATGCTGTCCGCCGCCTCCACCTCCGCCCACCGCCCAACCTCGCGCACCCACGCGTCCACCCCGAGGGCGCAGCGGGCGGTGGCCCGGTGCAGTGCGCCGAGGAGGTCGTCGTGCCGGGCCGCCCGGGCCACCAGCGCCACCGCGCCCTCTCGGGCCCGGGCCGCCTGCGCGGGGGTGGCGATGCGCGGCATCACCACGGTGCGCGCGAAGAGCTCCTCCACCACGATCGCGACACTGCCGGGGCGGGCGTAGCGGTCCTCCCGGGTCGCCAGGGCCGCGGCGGCGTACCCCCGCAGCGCCGGGCCGAGGGTCTGGAAGGCCTGGAGGACCAGCCAGAGAGGCAGGAAGACGAGCGCGCCCCAGACGATCAGCACGAAGACCCAGCGCTCGCCTCCCCGTCCCGTGACCTGCAGGACGGCCATCGTGACCAGGAAGCCCAGGGCACAGCCAGCGGCGAGGAGACGGGCGGCCCCCTGCCGGGCGCGGGCGTCGCCCAGGCGCGTGAGCCAGAGGCGCATGGCCCATCTATTCTCCCACGAACGCCTCTGGTACGGCGCCACGCTCCCGTGACACGGGCGGGGCACGATGGTCGGGAGGAGGGAGAGCCGGATGCGCATGGTCCTCCTGGGGCTGCTGGCCTGGGTGGTGCAGCTCGCCCTGCCCACCGGGACGTTCGTCGTGGTGCCGGGGGAGAGCCGGGTCACCTTCCACGTGCGGGACAACCGCGGGGGGTTCAGCGGAGAGACCGACCAGGTGAGCGGGACCGTCGTCGTCCGCGCGGTGGACGGCGGCTACACAGCCACCGTCGAGGCACGGGTCGACGCCCGCACCATCCGCACAGGCGCCTCCCTGCGCGACGCGCAGATGCGCGGCGCCACCTTCCTGCACACCCGGGAGTTCCCCTTCATCCGCTTTGAGGGGACGGCGACCGCCGAGCGGGTGAGTGGAGAGCCTTTCCCGGCGACGCTGCGCGGGCGCCTCACCGTGCGCACCGTCAGCCGGGAGGTGGTGATCCCCCTGACGGTCCGCCTGACGGGGGCGGGGTACGCGGCGCAGGGCGAGACCACCGTCCGCTTCACGGAGTTCGGCCTGCCGGTCCCGCGCTTCCTCATCTTCGTGGCCGAGGACCTCATCCTCATCCGGATCGCCGCCGTGCTGCGCCCGCCGTGACGGCGCAGCCACGGCGCGGCCGGCCGGTGGCACCGTCCCCCTGTCGTGCCCGCCGTTCCCAACGGCGGGAGCCTGCCGCAGGGCCGGGGAGGCCGGTATGGGCAGCGGGCAGGGAGCGCTTCGCGGTTTCACGTATTAGCGCAGCGGAGTCATCCCGGCCCGGGCGGGCCGGCCCGCAGCGGGCCGCGGGAGGTGGACCGATGCGAGGACGTCTGCACGGTGTCCTGCTCCTCTGCGTGGTCCTGGCCGCATTGGCTTCCCCTCCGGCGCAGGCGCAGGCGCCGCCGAGGACGCTCCGGATCGCCGTGGGGATCGACGCCGACACGCTCGACCCCGCGGGGCAGACCACGACGACTGTGGCCAACATGGTCGACTACATCTACGAGACCCTGGTCGCCTACGACTACAGGGAGAACAGGGTCGTCCCCCACCTGGCCACGCGCTGGCAGGTGAGCCGCGACGGCCTCACCTACACCTTCACCCTGCGCAGCGGCGTGCGTTTCCACGACGGCACGCCGCTCACCGCCGAGGCGGTCAAGTTCACCCTGGAGCGCCTGCTGGATCCCAGGACTCGGGTCCCCACGCGCTTCCTGATCGACGCCATCGAGGAGGTCCAGACGCCGACCCCCCAGACCGTCCGCCTGGTCCTCAGCAAGCCCAGCCCCACGCTCCTGACCAACCTCACCTACACCACCACCGCGATCATCTCGCCTACCGCGGCCCAGCGCATCGGCGCGGCCAACCTCACCCGCGACGCCACCGGTGCCGGCACGGGCCCCTACATGTTCAAGGAGTGGGTGCGCGGCACCCACATCCTCGTCACCCGGAACCCCAACTACTGGGGCCCGCGGCCGGTCTTCGAAGAGGTGATGTTCCGCATCGTCCCCGACGCCGGGGCGCGGGAGGCCATGTTGCTCGCCGGCGACGTGCACATGGCCATGCTGCCGCCGGCCCCCGACGTGCGGCGGCTCCGCGAGCACCCCAACGTCACCATGGTGGTCGCTCCCACCGACCGGATCATCTTCGTCGCCATGAACACGCAGTGGGGGCCGTTCAAGGACGCCCGCGTCCGGCAGGCGATGAACTACGCCGTGAACAAGAAGGCCATCCTGAGCAGCGTGCTCTTCGACCTGGGCACGGTGGCCGACTCCCCCTGCCCCGGCATGATGTTCGGCCACCACCCGGTCCAGCCGGGCGGGTGGCCCTTCAACCCGATCAAGGCGAAGCAACTCCTGCGCGAGGCGGGCGTTGGGAACGGGTTCGAGGTCACCTTCCTCACACCCACGGGCCGCTACATCCAGGACTTCCAGTTCGCCCAGGCCATCGCGGCCCAGCTGCGCAACGTGGGGATCCGGGCCAACGTCGCCACCATGGACTGGCCGAGCTACGTGGCCGAGATCACCCAGCCGCCTGAGCGGACCCGCCTCCAGATGCTGGTGCTGGGGTGGGCCTGGGTGGTCCTGGACTGCGACGGGGTGCTCTTCGGGCAGTTCCACTCCTCCCAGCACCCGAACCGCGGGCTGGCCCCGGCCTTCTACCGGAACGCCCGGGTGGACGCCCTCCTGGAGGAGGCGCGCACCATCGTCGACCAGGAGCGGCGCAAGGCGCTCTACCGAGAGGCCCAGACGATCATCTGGAACGAGGCGCCCTGGATCTTCCTGTGGACGCAGAAGTGGTACGTGGCCACGGTGAAGAACCTGCGCGGTGTCAGCATCACCCCGATCGAGAAGTGGGACGCCATCCACGCCACCTGGCAGTAGCCGCCCGGACGCCACCGCGACAGTCGGTTCGCGGGCGCCGCCGCGGCCCGCCTTCCCGCACCGTCCGGGCATGAGGGGGACCGGTCCTGGGTCGGTACATCCTCCGCCGCCTGCTCTACGCGGTGCCGACGCTGCTCGGCGTCACTGTCGTCATCTTCCTCATGGTCCGGCTCATCCCCGGCGACCCAGCCCGTCTCATCGCCGGTCTGCTGGCGACGGAGGAGGAGGTGGCGCGGCTGCGCGTGGAGCTGGGCCTCCACCGGCCCCTGCACGAGCAGTACCTGCGCTTCCTGGGCGCGGCCCTGCGGGGCGACCTCGGGATCTCCGCCGCCACTCGCACGCCGGTGGCGGCGGAGATCGGCAGCCGGCTGCGGGCCACGGTGACCCTGGCGGTGACCAGCACGGCGCTGGCCACGCTCTTCGGCCTGGTCGCCGGGATCGTCTCCGCCACCACCGCCAACTCGCCGCTGGACTACGCGGTGATGGTGGCGGCACTCGTCGGCGTCTCCGTCCCGGTCTTCTGGCTGGGGATCATGCTCATGCTGCTGTTCGCCGTGCGGCTGCGCTGGCTGCCCGCAGGCGGCTACGGCGGACCGGCCCACCTGATCCTCCCGTCGCTGACCCTGGCCGCCTTCTCCACCGCCATCATCGCCCGCATGACGCGCGGCAGCCTGCTGGAGACCCTGGGCATGGACTTTGTGCGCACCGCCCGGGCCAAGGGACTCCCGCCGCGGCAGGTGGTGACGCGGCACGCGCTGCGCAACGCCCTCATCCCGGTGATCACGGTCGTCGGCCTCCAGTTCGGTGCGCTCCTCGGCGGTGCCGTGCTCACGGAGACCACCTTCGCCTGGCCGGGGATCGGCCGGCTGCTGGTCTCGGCGATCACTGCGCGGGACTATCCGGTCATCCAGGGGATCGTGCTCCTCTTCGCCCTCGCCTTCGTCCTGGTCAACCTAACCGTGGACGTGCTCTACGCCTATGTCGACCCGCGGATTCGCTACGAGTGACCTCCCCCTGCTGCTGGTGCGTCCCGCTCCGGCCCGGGGAGCCTGGGTCAGGCTGCGGCGCCGGCGCACGGCGGTGGCCGGGCTCGTCATCCTGCTGGGCCTCTTCGGCGCGTCTGTCCTGGCGCCAGTGGTGCTGCCCGCCGACCCCAACGAGGCCGACTTCACCCGGGTACTCCAGCCGCCGTCGTGGCCCCACCCGATGGGGACCGACCAGCTCGGCCGCGACATCCTCACCCGGGTCGCCTATGGCGGACGCCTCTCGCTGCTCATCGGCCTGCTCGCCGTGCTCCTGGCTGCTGCGGTGGGTGTGCCCATCGGCCTGGTCTCGGGCTACTTCGGCGGCATGGTAGACATGGCGGTCCAGCGCATCATCGACCTGCTCCTGGCCTTCCCCGGCTTCCTCCTGGCCCTCACCCTCATCGCCGTGCTGGGGGTCGGGGTGACGAACGTCGTGGTCTCGGTGGCGGTGGCGGCGGTCCCCGTCTACGTCCGGCTGGTGCGGGGGGTCACCCTCTCCCTGCGGGAGGAGACGTTCATCGAGGCGGCCCGGGCGCTCGGCGCTCCCGAGTGGCGGGTCCTGGCGCGGCACGTGCTGCCCAACTCGGTCGCGCCCGTGATCGTCCAGTCCACGCTCCAGCTGGGCACCGCCATCCTGACGGCCGCCGGGTTGGGCTTCCTCGGCCTGGGCGTCCGGCCGCCCACCCCGGAGTGGGGGACAATGCTGGGTGAAGGGCAGACCTACCTGCTCTCCTACTGGTTCATCGCCACCTTCCCGGGGCTGGCGATCTTCCTGGCGGTGATGGCCTTCAACCTACTCGGGGACGGGCTGCGCGACGCGCTCGACCCGCGCACGGTCCTGCGGGCCTGAAAGGTCGAGGCACCCGCTTTGACGAGGCGGGTCACCCTGCCCTGACGGGGAGGGCAACCCGCCCCTCCAGCGAACTCCCCTGTGGCCCACGGTTCCAGGGGCGGCCGGCCCGTCGCCGGCTCCGCATCTCAGTCCGACCCGGAGGTCACGATGGTCACGGACGCCCGAGCCTACGCCCGAGAGCACCGCGCCCGGTTCCTGGAGGAGCTGAAGGACCTCATCCGCATCCCCACCGTCAGCACGCTCCCCGAGCACCGTCCCGACCTGGAACGCGCCGCCGCCTGGCTGTGCCACCGCCTGGCCGACCTGGGCTTCAGCGCGCGCGTGATCCCGAGCGGCGACCACCCCATCGTCTACGGCGAGTGGCTGGGCGCCGAGGGCAGGCCCACACTGCTGTGCTACGGCCACTACGACGTCCAGCCGCCCGACCCGCTGGAGCTGTGGG
The DNA here is from genome assembly GCA_031081585.1 of Armatimonadota bacterium. Classification (NCBI taxonomy): domain Bacteria; kingdom Bacillati; phylum Armatimonadota; species Armatimonadota bacterium. The sequence continues at coordinate 61,250 of JAVHLY010000006.1, read as the reverse complement.
AGACGCCGCCCTTCGAGCCCACCGTGCGCGGGGAGGATCTCTACGCGCGGGGGGCGTCGGACGACAAGGGGCAGCTGATGCTGCAGCTCTTCGCCATCGAGTCGCTGCTGCGCGCCACGGGGACCCTACCCGTGAACGTGAAGGTCTTCATCGAAGGCGAGGAGGAGATCGGCAGCCCGCGGGTGGTGGAGTACGTGCCGCGCCACCGCCGGCAGCTGGCCGCCGACGCGGCGCTGGTCTGCGACGGGCAGTACTGGGCCCCGGGTGTTCCGGCGCTCGTGACCGGGCTGCGCGGGCTGATCTACACGGAGGTCGAAGCGCGGGGCGCGCGCCACGACCTCCACTCCGGCCAGTACGGTGGCGCGGCCCCCAATCCCGTCGAGGCGCTGGCGCGCATCGTCGCCGGGCTGAAGGACCGGCGGGGACGGGTGACCATCCCCCGCTACTACGCCGCGGTGGAGCCGCCCGCCCCCGAGGAACGGGAGGCCTGGGAGCGCCTGGGGTTCGACGAGCAGGCCTACCTGGCGCACCTCGGGGTGGACGCGGCCCCCGGCGAGGACGGGTACTCCATTTTGGAGCGTCGCTGGGTCCGCCCCACGCTGGAGGTGCACGGCATCGCCGGCGGCTTCACCGGCCCCGGCGCCAAGACGGTGATCCCCGCGCGGGCGGTGGCGAAGATCAGCATGCGCCTGGTGCCGCGGCAGCGCCCGGCGACGATCCTGCGCGCCTTCACCCGGCGGGTGCAGGCGCTCACCCCGCCGGGGGTGCGCACCGAGGTGCGGGCGCTGTCGCTGGGCGACCCCGTGCAGGTCTCGCCGGACGCCCCACCGGTGCGCCTGGCCGCCCGGGCGCTCGAGGAGGTGGTGGGCCGGCCGCCGGTCTACATGCGCGAGGGGGGCAGCGTCCCGGTGGTGGCCGCCTTCGTGAACGCGCTGAAGGCCCCGGCGGTGCTCATGGGCTTCGGGCTGCCGGACGACAACCTGCACGCCCCCAACGAGAAGTTCCACCTGCCCAACTTCTACCAGGGGATCGAGACGGTGATCCGCTTCATGGAGCTGCTGGGCAGCGCAGGGCTCCCAGGGCGGCCTGCCTGATGCCGTCCATCGCCGAGACCCGGCAGGAGGTCGTCCACCTCGTCCTGCCGGAGCACGGCAACCTCTACGGCAACCTCTTCGGCGGCCGGATGATGGCCTGGATCGCCTCGGCGGCCACGCTGGTGGCCATGCGGCTGGCCCGCGGCAACGTGGTGCTCGGCAGCATGGACGACCTCGACTTCCTCGCCCCGGTGCGCGTGGGCGACCTGGTGGTCCTGCGGGCGCAGGTGGAGCACGTGGGGCGGGCGTCCATGGAGGTGGGCGTGGAGGTGGAGGCGGAGCAGCCGCGCACCGGGGAGCGGCGCCGCGCCACCACGGCCCACCTGGTCCTCGTGGCCGTGGACGACGGCGGCCGGCCGCGGCCGGTGGGGGCGGCGGTGGAGCCGGCCACCGCAGAGGAGCGGGAGCTGGCGGAGCGGGCCCGCGCCCGCAAGGCGGCGCGGATGCAACGCCTGGCCGACCGCCGCCAGCGCGCCCGGGACGTGGCCGCCGAGCCGGAGGAGCTGCGCTTCGCCGCCGAGGTCTCCCGCCTGGTCTTCCCCGAGGATGCCGTCGGCGCGAACATGCTCTTCGCCGGGACGCTGCTGCAGCAGCTGGACGAGTGCGCCTCCATCCAGGCCGTGCGCTACGCCCGCGGGCCGGTCGTCACCGCCTCCCTGGACGCGCTCGACTTCTACGCGCCGATCTTCGTGGGGGAGATCGTCACCTACCGCACGGCCATCAACTATGTCGGCCGCACCTCCATGGAGATCGGCGTAAAGGTGCTGGCGGAGAACCCGCGCACGGGGGAGCTGCGCCACACCTGCACCGCCTTCCTCACCGCCGTGCACGTGGGCCCCGACGGGCGGCCGGCACCGCTCCCGCCCTACGAGCCCCGGACGGCGGCGGAGCGGCGGCGCTGGCAGGCGGCGGCGGAGCGGCGGCAGGCCCGGCAGGCCCGCCTGGCAGGGCTGCGCGGGGGCGGCGGGGCCCCGGAGCCGGGGATCGCCGGGGGGCTGCGGCCAGGGATGGGGGTATGACCGTACCGTGACGACGCTGCTGGACTACCTCCTCCACCTGGACCGCCACCTGGACACGCTCCTCCTCACCTACGGGACCTGGACCTACGCCATCGTCTTCCTGGTGGTCTTCGCCGAGACCGGGTTCGTGGCCACGCCCTTCCTGCCGGGCGACTCGCTGCTCTTCGCGCTCGGCACCTTCGCCGCGCGCGGCACCCTCGACCTGGGCGTCCTGCTGGTGGGGCTGGCGGCCGCTGCCATCCTCGGCGACACGGTGAACTACTGGGCCGGCTACCACGTGGGGCCGCGGGTCTTCCGCCAAGAGCGCTCCCGCCTCTTCCGGCGGGAGCACCTGGAGCGGACGCACCGGTTCTACGAGAAGTACGGGGCGGCCACGATCATCCTGGCCCGCTTCGTCCCGGTGGTGCGCACCTTCGCCCCCTTCGTGGCCGGCATCGGCCGGATGACCTACCCTCGTTTTCTCCTCTACAACGTCGCGGGCGGGGTGGTGTGGGTAGCCCTCTTCGTGGTCGGCGGCTACCTCTTCGGCACCCTCCCCTGGGTGGAGCGCAACTTCAGCGTGGCGGTGCTGCTCATCGTCGCGGCCTCCCTGGTCCCCCTGGCCCTGGAGGTGTGGCGGCACCGCCGATCCCGTCCGGCCGGGGTGGGGGAGGAGGCCTGAGGCCCCAGTGCCGACGCGACCGGACCTCGCGGCCCGGGCGTCAAGAGGGGAAGTCGCCCTGGCAGGCGAACAAGCCAGGCTGGGTTCACCTCACGGCAGGGACCCAACGTATCGATCGTGAGTGCCCGCCCCGGCCGGGGCCGGGCGACGGGGAGGAATCGGTCGGGATGAGAGTACTCGCGGTCTGTCTGCTCGCGTTCGCGATGCTGGCGGCCGGTGCCGTCGCGGGAGCCGCTCCCGCGCCCGCCCGCGGCGGTACCTTGATCATCGCCGAGGGGAGCGACGCCACCACGCTAGACGGCCACCGCTACACCGACTCGCCCACAGCCGAGCGCATGGAGCACATCTGCGAGACGCTCTTCTGGCTCAGCCCGGAAGGCCGCGTGGAGCCGCGGCTGGCCACGGCCTTCACCTTCTCCCCCGACGGGCGCCGGCTGACCATCCGGCTGCGCCCCACCGTGCGCTTCCATGACGGCACGCCCTTCAACGCGCAGGCGGCCAAGTGGAACCTCGACCGGGTGCTCGACCCCGCCACCCGGGCATCGTTCCGATCGCTGATCGACCGGGTGACGCAGGTCGTGGCCCTGGATGCGAACACGCTCGTCCTGCTCACCAACGCTCCGTTCGCCCCACTCGTCCTCAACCTCACTCACGGCGGGGTCTGCATGCAGAGTCCCACCGCCATCGAGCGCCTGGGGCCGGACGAGTACGCCCGCAACCCCGTGGGCACGGGCCCCTACCGCTTCCGGGAGTGGGTCCGCGGCGACCGCATCACCGTGACCCGCTTTGAGGAGTACTGGGGCGAGAAGGGGCACTTCGACGCGATCCAGTGGCGCGTCATCCCCGACGACGGCGCCCGCGTGGCCGCCGTGGAGAGCGGGGCGGTGCACATCGCCAAGCGCGTCCCGCCGCGCGACGTGGAGCGGTTGCGCGCCAACCGGGCGCTGCGGGTGGAGGTGCAGACGAGCCTGCGGACGATCTTCATCGGCTTCAACGTCACCCGCCCGCCTTTCAACAACCGCCGCGTCCGGCAGGCGCTGAACTACGCCATCAACAAGGAGGCGATCGTCCGGGCCATCCTCGGCGGGACGGCACGCGTCTCCGACGCGCCCATCGCGCCCGGTGTGGCCGGCTACGCCAGGATCATGACCTACGAGTACAACGTGGAGCGGGCCCGCCAGCTCCTGGCCGAGGCCGGCTACCCCAACGGCTTCCGGGCCACCCTCCACCACCCGGTGGCGCGCTACATCCGGGACGCCGAGATTGCCGCGGCCATCCAGGGCCTGCTGCGCCGCGTCGGCGTCGAGGTCGAGCTCGTGCCCATGGACATCGGCTCCCTCGTCGCCTTCACGAACAAGCCCCAGGCCGAGGCCACCCACCAGATGTACATGCTGGGGTGGGGGACGGTGACCGGCGACGCCGACTACGGGCTGTACAACCTCTTCCACTCCAGCCAGTGGCCGCCGGCCGGCTTCAACCGGGGCTTCTACCGCAACCCCCAGGTGGACGCGCTCCTCGACCGGGGCCGCACCACGCTCGACCAGGCGGAGCGGAACCGGATCTACCGCGAGGCGATGGCGCTCATCATGGAGGACGCGCCCTGGATCTTCCTCCACAGCGAGTCGCAGGTCACCGCCTACCGGGCCGAGGTGCAGAACGTCTACATGCACCCGGCGGAGCGGCTGGTGGCCATGCAGGGTTTCTTCCGCCGTTGACTGCCGGCGGGCACCGGCAGGGAGCGGGGGCGGGGGGTGACCCCGCCCCCGCTGGTCTCCGGGGCCTGACAACGGAGATATGTCGTTGTTAGGGCGATGTGGCGGTACATCGTCAAGCGCCTCCTGCTGACCGTCCCCGTCCTGTTCGGGGTGGCCTTCGTCGTCTTCGTCATGGTCCGCATCGTGCCGGGCGACCCGGCCCAGATCATGGCCGGGCAGCAGGCCACCCGCGAGCTGGTCGAGGGCATCCGCCGGGATCTCGGGTTGGACCGGCCGCTGCTGGTCCAGTTCGCCGACTTCATGGCCGGGCTGCTGCGGGGGGACCTGGGTCGGTCGGTCCGCTCCCGGGCCCCCGTCACCGAGGAGCTGGCCCACCGGATCCCCAACACGCTGCGCTTGGCCGCTGCGGGAATGCTGGTGGCGACCACCGTGGGCGTCACCGCCGGGGTGGTCTCGGCCGTCCGCCCCTACTCCCTCGTCGACACCGCCGTGATGGTGGTGGCGCTCGCCGGGCTCTCCATGCCCATCTACTGGTCCGGCCTCATGCTCATCCTGGTCTTCGCGGTCTGGCTCAACTGGCTGCCGGCGGTGGGGAGCGACTCCCTGGCCCACCTGGTCCTGCCGGCCGCCGCGCTGGGCTTCACCTCGGCGGCGATCATCGCGCGCATGACCCGGTCGGCCATGCTGGAGGTGCTGCGCGCCGACTACATCCGCACCGCCCGGGCCAAGGGGCTGGCGGAGCGCGTCGTCATCAACCGTCACGCCCTGTGCAACGCGCTCATCCCGGTCATCACCGTCGTGGGGCTGCAGACGGGGACGCTGCTGAGCGGGGCCGTGCTCACGGAGAGCGTCTTCGCCTGGTCGGGGATCGGCCGTCTCATGGTGGACGCCACGCTGAACCGCGACTACCCGGTGGTGCAGGGGGCGGTGCTGCTCGTGGCCCTCTCCTTCGTCCTGGTGAATCTGGTGGTGGACTTGCTCTACGCGCTGGTGGACCCGCGCATCCGCTATGAGTGACCCCTCAGTGCGCACCGTCCGCGCCGTCCGGCTGCCCGCCACCGGGTCCGTCCCGGCAGTGCGCTGGGGTCGCGTCACGCGGGGGGCGGCGGTCTGGCGCCAGCTCGTCCGCAACCGGGCCGGGCTGGCCGGGGGGATCATCCTGCTGGTCTTCCTGGTGACCGGGCTGCTGGCGCCCCTGCTCGCCCCCGAGGACCCCTACGAGCCGGCGCTGGAGCGCAGCCTGGAGCCGCCGGGACGGTCAGCGCTGCTCGGTCGGGACGAGCTGGGCCGGGACGTATTGAGCCGCCTGATCTACGGCGCCCGCCTCTCGCTCCTCATCGGGGTGATCGCCGTCGCCATCGGAGTCAGTGCCGGGGTGCCGCTCGGCGCGCTCTCCGGCTACTTCGGCGGGTGGACCGACCTGATCGTGCAGCGGGTGGTGGACGTGATGCTGGCCTTCCCGGGGATCCTGCTGGCCATCATCCTCGTGGCCATCCTGGGGGTGGGGCTCGTGCAGGTGATGGTGGCGGTGGGCATCGTGAGCGTCCCCACTTATGCCCGCCTGGTGCGCGGTCAGGTCCTCTCCCTGCGGGCCCAGGAGTTCGTGGAAGCGGCGCGGGCTCTGGGGGCCACCCCGGTGCGCATCCTGGCCCGGCATGTCCTCCCCAACACGCTGGCGGTGATCATCGTGCAGGCGACGCTGCAGATCGCCGGCGCGATCCTCTCGGCGGCGGCGTTGGGCTTCCTGGGGCTAGGCGCGCAGCCCCCGGCGGCGGAGTGGGGAGCGATGCTGAGCAGCGCGCGTCAGTACCTGCGGCTGGCCCCGCACACGGTGGTCTTCCCGGGACTGGCCATCATGGTCACGGTGCTGGGCTTCAACCTGCTGGGCGACGCCATCCGCGACGCCCTCGACCCACGCCTGCGCCTGTCGGGCCCGTGAGGGCCGCCCGCCGCACCCGGCGCACCGCCGCCCCGCACCATCCTTCCAGGGGCACGCAGCCAGGTGATGCCCCGCCCCCCCAGGCCGCAGACGCCGCGAAGGCGGCCGTGCGGGAGCGGTTGTGGCGCCTGCTGGAGGACCGCGGGGTAGTCCGCTTCCCCGGCGCGCCTGGCCGCATCCCCAACTTCGTCGGGGCGGAGGCGGCGGCGGAGCGGCTGGCCGCCACGCCCGAATGGCAGGCGGCCCGCGTCGTCAAGGCCAATCCCGACAGCCCGCAGCTGCCCGTGCGGGCCCGGGCGCTGGCCGAGGGCAAGGTGCTCTACATGGCCGTCCCGCGGCTGGCGGCGCCCGAGCCCTTCGTCCAACTGGACCCGCGTCGGCTCACCGTCGCGCCCCGGCAGGCCGCCTCGATTCGGGGAGCGTTTCGCTGGGGCCGACCCGTGTGGGTGGAGCAGATGGAGCGCATCGACCTGATCGTCTGCGGGAGTGTGGCCGTGGACCGCCGGGGCGCGCGAGTGGGGAAGGGCGGCGGGTACTCCGACCTCGAGTTCGGCCTGCTCGTCACCGCGGGGCTCGTCGACCGGCAGACCGTCATCGCCACGACGGTGCACCCGCTGCAGGTCGTGGACCAGCCCCTGCCGGAGACGGCGCACGACTTTCGCGTCGACCTCATCGTCACGCCGGACGCGGTGATCCGCCCCGCCCGCCCGCGTCGCCCGCGCGGGGTGCTCTGGAGCCACCTCATACCGGCGCAGATCGCCGCCATCCCCGTCCTGCAGGCCCTGCGGGAGCAGCGGAGAGTGCCGAGGCGGTGATGGCGGCAGCGGGCGCCCCGCAGTGACCACGGGGACCGGTCCGGGCGCGATGACGGCAGGAGCGTGCGGGCCCCTGGGCCCTGCCGTCCAGGACTGCTACCCGGACGACTTCGCCCACTGCTACGGGTGCGGGCGCCTCAACCCGCAGGGCTATCACCTGAAGACCTACTGGGACGGGCGGGAGAGCCGCACCCGTTTCACCCCGGCGCCGCACCACGTCGCCGTCCCCGGGTTCGTCTACGGCGGGCTCATCGCCTCGCTGTTCGACTGCCACAGCACCGCCACCGCAGCCGCGGCGGCGGCAACGCAGGCCGGGCAGCGGCTCGGCGACGGACCCGTCGCGCGCTTCGTCACGGCGTCGCTGCAGGTCGACTACCTCAAGCCGACGCCGCTCGGTCCCGAGCTGGAGCTGCGCGGGCGGGCGACGGAGGTCACCGACCGCAAAGTGGTGGTGGAGGCGGAGCTGCGGGCGGCCGGTGTCGTCACGGCCCGGGCCCGCGCAGTGGCGGTGCGCCTGCCCGAGGCGATGGCACGCCCGCCGGGGGGCGCCTGAGGCGCCCCCCGGGCGCCCTCAGTACCGGAAGACCATCGTCACGCGCGCCGTGACGGTGAGCAGCCCGCCCTCCACCGGCATCGGCGCACCGAGAGCCAGGCGCTCCATCGCCCGGACCGGGACCTCCACGCCCTCCTCGATGATCCGCTCCACGCCCCGAATCTGCACCCCCGCGGCACGGGCGATGGCCTCGGCCTTCTCGCGCGCCTCCCGCACCGCCGCGCCCAGCGCCTCCCGGCGCGCCGCCGACGGGTCCCGCAGCCCGAAGGTGACCCCGAGGATCGTGGTGGCGCCGCCGCGCACCGCCTCGTCGAGGACCCGCCCGGCCAGGGCCAGGTCGGTGACCACCACGCTGAGGGTGTAGACCGCCCGGTAGCCGGCGAGCTGCGGTGCGCCCTCTCGGGGTGTGGTGTAGACCGGGGTGAGCTGCACCCCGGAGGTCCGGACGGCCGACCGCGCCATGCCCAATCCCGCCAGCCGGGTGATGATGCGCTCGGCGGTGCGCGCCACCGCCGTAGCGGCGTCGGCGGCGGTGGGGCGCTGCACCTCGACGCCCACCTCCACGCTGGCCTGTGTGGGCGGGACCTCCACCTGTCCCGTGCCGCGGGTGACGATCTCGTTGCGGTCGGGTGGTGGCGCCCCTCCCTGCCCATGGGCCCGTGGGGCCGCTGCGGCCAGGAGCGGCAGCAGGACGAGCGCGGTCACGCCCACCAGCCAGGTCCGTCGCATGGTCCTCACCCCTCCGGCGAGCCTCGATGCCTCGCCGCCGGTGAAACGTCCGAGCGGCCTCCGGGGTTCATGCCAGCCGTCGCGTTGACAGGGGGAGGGGGGGTGTTATACTCCACGCCGTCATGGAAGGCCGGCGCACTGCGCGTCGCCGGGAGCACACCGCTGCTGCGGTTCGGGGGGAGGTGGGACCAGTGGACGCCGTGGGTCACCACTACATCGTCGAGGCCTCCGGCTGCACCCCGGAGGTCATCGGGAGCGTCGAGCGCGTGGAGCAGATCCTGGTGCGCGCCGCCGAGGCGGCTCGGGTCCAGGTCTGGGCGATCTCCTTCCACCGGTTCAACCCGAACGGCGTCTCCGGCGTCGTCGTGATCTCCGAGTCGCACCTCTCCGTGCACACCTGGCCCGAGCTCCGCTACGTGGCGCTGGACATCTTCACCTGTGGGAACGAGGCCAAGCCCGAGGCCGCCGTGGAGTACGCGCTGAAGGAGTTTGGCGCCACGAGTGTCCACATCACCGAGGTGACGCGCGGCCTGGAGGAGGGCGACCGCGTCTTCTTCCACAGCATCGTCACCTGGGAGGAGACGCTGCCCGCCCGCCTCGACGGCGCGCCCTCCAAGCCGCGCCGGACCGCGCGCGTCAACCAGCCGCGCCGGGCCGTGCGCACCTGAGCGTCGCCCAACCCGTGCTCAACCGATGAAGGTCCGGCCGTCCCTGCGTCCCGCTCGCCTGCGCGGGTGATGGCGCGCATCTCGCCCGGTCAGGCCCTCCGCCCCGTCTCCACCCCGCCTGCCCCTGCCCTGGCCTTCCTGACCGTCCTGGCGCTCCTCAGCACGCAGGCGGTCCCGCTGCGGGCTGCCCCCGGTGCGGGACGCTGGGAGTCCCGGGCACGGATGCCCTCAGAGCGCACCGAGGTGGCGGGGGCCGCGCTGGGCGGGCGGATCTACGTCATTGGCGGTCTGGTCCCGGGCGGGGTGACGGGGGCGGTGGAGGAGTACGATCCCGCCGCGAACACCTGGCACCCCCGGACCTCCCTGCCCATCGCCGTGCACCACGCCGCCGCGGCCGCCGTCGGCGGCCGGCTCTACGTCATCGGCGGGTTCGACGCGCGCTGGACACCGCTCGCCGCCGTCTTCGAGTACGACCCCGCACAGGACCGCTGGCGGCAGCGCGCGCCGCTGCCGACCCCGCGCGGGGCGCTCGCCGCAGCGGTCGTGGACGGGCGCATCATCGCCGTGGGCGGCGTGGGGCCGGGAGGCGACGTGACGGCCGTCGAGCTGTACGATCCGGACCAGGACCGGTGGCGAGCGCTCGCCCCCATGGCCGTGGCGCGCGACCACCTGGGGGCCGTGGCGGTGGATGGGAGGGTCTATGCCTTCGGCGGACGGCGGAGTGGGCGGAACCTGCCGGTCACCGAGGTCTACGACCCGGCCGCCGACACCTGGCGCATGGCGGCACCGATGCCGACGCCGCGCAGCGGGTACGGTGCGGCTGCGGTGGGTCCCCGCGTCTTCGTCATGGGCGGGGAACTGGGCCGGCCCACCACCTACCCCGAGAACGAGGAGTTCGACACGCGCACGGGGAGCTGGACCCCCCGCGCGCCCATGCCCACGCCGCGCCACGGGCTGGCCGCGGTGGCGCTGGAGGGGCGCGTCTACGCCCTCAGCGGCGGGCCGCGCCCGGGCGGGTCGTTCAGCGGCGCCAACGAGGTCTACATCCCCGACTGATCCGGGTTCCGGAGGAAGGGCGCCGTCGCGGCCGGATCGTCTCGCCGGCACGCTACAATCTCTCCGGAGCTCTCCGGAGCCCGGGAGGAGGTCTTCCGTGGTGGTTCGGATCGACCTGCTGCGGGCGGTAACGGACGAGGAGCTGTTGCGGCTCTCGGAGCGGAACCCGGGGTATCAGTTTGAGCGCACCGCGGACGGGAGGCTGGTGGTGAGCCCTCCGGGAGGAGAGCATGGGCGGCGCAGCGTGAACTTGGGCTACCAGCTCCAGGGGTGGAATGAGCGGACCCGGACCGGTGTCGTCTTCGACTCCTCCACGGGATTTCGGCTTCCCGACGGGGCGCTGTTCTCTCCCGACGCATCCTGGGTGTCCCGAGAGCGGTGGGAGGTCCTGACCCGGCAGGAACGGGAGGGGTTCGTGCCCCTGTGCCCGGACGCGGTCTTTGAACTCCGCTCACGGGGGCAGGACGCCGAAGAGGTGCGTGAGAAGCTGCAGGCCTACCTGAGGAACGGCGCGCGGGTGGCCGTGCTGGTGGACCCCTACACGCGAACGGTGGAGGTTCACCGCCCGGGCCGCGCGCCTGAGGTCAGTCGCGAGCCCGCGCGTGTTCCACTGGATCCGGAGCTCCCGGGCTTTGAGCTGGAGCTGAAGCCCCTCTTCGAGGACTGAGGGGACGCACGCCGAAGGGCCTGCTCATCCGCGGGCACCATGGGCCGCGTGATGCCGGGGGTCCAGGCCTCAGCGGGCGCAGGAGGATGCGCCGAGGCCGGGGAAGCAGGCAGCAGCCATGGCCGTGCCACGCCCCCGGCGTCCCATCAACCCGCGCCTGAAGGACCCGCTGGCCGACCGGTTCTGCCAGGCGGTGCTCACCCTCACCTCCGTGGAGGAGTGCTACCGGTTCTTCGAGGACGTCGCCACCATCGGCGAGTTCAAGGCGATGGCGCAGCGCCTGGAGATCGCCCGCCTCCTCTTCGAGGGACGGACCTACCAGGAGGTGGCGGCGCGCACGGGGGCCAGCAGCGCCACCATCAGCCGTGTGCGCCGCTTCCTGGAGTACGGCGCCGACGGCTACCGCCTGGTGCTCACCCGTCTGGGTGTGCGCCCGGGGCGGGGGGGCCGCGGTTGAGGCGCCCCGCTGGCCTGGTTCCTGCACCACCCTGGAGAGCGGAGACCCGCACGCAGGCCGACGCATCTCCTGTTGGCTGGTAACAACGATTGTTCGGCAATCCCCTTGTTGTCGCCGCACGCACCGAGGTAGCCTACCCGCGGCGTGACACCCGGGCCCCGGCACGTCGAGCCCGCGCGCCGGCCCACGAGCCCGCGCGCGGGCCCAGGAGAGGAGCAGCGATGGCTTCGTCTCTGCTGATCACCCTGCGGGAGGGTCTGGAAGCGGCGCTGATCCTCGGCATCATCCTGGCCTACCTGGCCAGGACCGGACACCGGGACAAGGCGGGCGCCGTCTGGCTGGGGACCGTGTCGAGCATCGTGCTCAGCGTGGCCGCCGGCGTAGCGATCTTCCTCACGGCTGGGGGCCTGGAGGGGCACGCCGAGGAGATCTTCGAGGGCGCTACCATGGTGGCGGCCGCGGGCGTCCTCGCCTACATGATCTTCTGGATGCGGCGTCAGGCCATCGGCATCCGGGCGCACCTGCAGGCCCAGGTGCAGACGGCGCTGGAATCCGGCTCCCTGTGGGCGCTGGGCCTGCTGGCCTTCGTCGCGGTGGGGCGGGAAGGGCTCGAGACCGTCCTCTTCATGATCGCGGCGATCACGACCGCCTCGGCCTCCGCGGCGCTGCTGGGCGGAGGGCTCGGCCTCGCGGCCGCGGCGGTGCTGGGCTACCTGCTCTACCGCGGCACCTACCGGCTGAACCTGCGGGCGTTCTTCAACGTCACCAGCATCCTGCTGCTCCTCTTCGCGGCCGGGTTGCTCGCCCACGGCCTTCACGAGTTCCACGAGGCCGGCCTGGTACCGGCGCTCGTGGAGCCCGTCTGGAACACGAACGCCGTGCTGGACGAACGGTCCCTCTTGGGGAGTTTCCTGGCCGCGCTCTTCGGCTACAACGGCGACCCCTCGCTGGTGGAGGTCGTGGCCTACGGGGGCTACCTCGGGCTCGTGGGGTGGGCCTACTTCCGCCCGCCCACCCTCCGGGAGCTGCGCCCGACGACCGAGCGCGTCGGTTAGCCGACCTCGCGCCGCGGCCGCCCTGCCGCCCCACCGGGTTGACGTGCCGGCCACCGCCGGGGTATCCTCAACGGCAGTTTGCTTCGGTAGCAATTTAACTTGCTAAAGGAGTGAAGTCTCGCTGCGCCTGCGCACCGGCCCCCGCCAGCGCTGGGCCGCGCTGCCCCGCGGCCTGCGCGACCTGGCCCCCGCCGAGGCGGCCCGCCACCTGCGGGTGGTCGGCCGCCTGCGGGGCACCTTCCGCGCCTGGGGCTACCGCGAGGTCCTCACCCCCGCGCTGGAGTACCTGGAGACGCTCGTCCACGGCGGCGGGCCCGGGATCCAGGACCGCCTCTTCAAGGTGGTCGGCCGGCGGGGGGAGCTGCTGGCCCTGCGCCCCGACCTGACCGTCTCCATCGCCCGGCTGGCCGCCACCCGTCTCCTGCCGGATGCCGCCGGGCCGCTGCGCCTGGCCTACGTGGCGCCGGTCTACCGGGAGCAGGAGGAGGGGCGGGGGCGGCTGCGGGAGTTCACGCAGGCCGGGGTCGAGCGCCTGGGCGAGGACGGCGTAGACGCGGACGCCGAGGTGATCGCGCTGGCCGTGGAGGCGCTGCGGCGCGCCGGCATCGCCCGGCCGGTCGTGACGGTGGGCCACATCGGCTTCCTGGACGACGCCCTGGGCGCGCTGCCCCCGGAGACGCGGGACGCGCTCGTGGCCCGTCTCTACCGCAAGCAGTTCGCCGGCATCGAGACGACGGTCCCCGACCGGCACCTCGGCGCGTTCCTTCGCGAGCTGCCGCTGCTGCAGGGGGGTGACGCCCTGGCGGCGGCGCGGGCGGTGGTGCGCACGGAACGCGGGGAGGCCGCGCTCGCGGGGCTCGAGGCGCTGCTGGGCCGGCTGGAGGAGCACGGTGTGGGCGAGGCGGCGGCGGTCGACCTCAGCATCATCCGGGACTTCAGCTACTACACCGGCGTCGTCTTCGAGGGCTACGGGGCCGGCTCGGGCTACCCGCTGCTCGGCGGCGGGCGGTACGATGGCCTCCTGGCCGCCTTCGGGACCCCTGCCCCGGCGACGGGGTTCGCCCTGGGCGTCGACCGCGTGGTGGCCCTCGTCGCGGACGGCGAGGAGGAGCTGGACGTCCTCATCGCCTGGGCGGAACCGACGGCGCGCGCCTCCGCGTTGCGCCTGGCCCGCGGCCTGCGCGAGGCCGGGGCCGCCGTCATCGCCGAGCCGGGCCGCTCCTGGGAGAAGACCCTGGACCGGGCCGGGCGCGAAGGCGCGCGCTGGGTGATGTGGGTGGACGGCGACGGTGCTCGCGTGCGCCGGCTCCGCGGCGACGGTCCCACCGTCGAGCGGCGCGTGCCGGTGGCAGGGGCCGCCGACGTGGTGGCCGCCGCGGACGCCCACCAGGTGGCCGGGGGTCCGGAGGTGGGAGCGTGGAGCCACTGACGCTGGCCGTCCCCACCGGCCGCCTCTTCCCCGAGGCCGTGGCGCTGCTGCAGCGGCTCCGGCTGCTCGACGCCCCGCCGCCCGAGCGCGCCCTCGTCCTGCCGGGGCCGGAGGGCGGGCGCATCCTCGTGGCCAAGCCGCTCGACATCCTCACGTACGTGGAGCACGGCGCGGCCGACGCGGGCATCGTCGGCCAGGACCTGCTCCTCGAGCAGGAGGCCGACGTCTACGAGCTGGCCGACCTGGGGTTCGGCGCCTGCCGGGCTGTGGTGGCGGTGCCGGCCGGCCGGGAGGCGCTGCTCGCCGGCTCGGCCCCGCTGCGCGTGGCCACCCGCTACCCGCGCGTGACGGCGCGGTTCTTCGAGCAGGCCCGCCGTCCGGTGGAGGTCATCGTCCTGCACGGGGCGCTGGAGCTGGCCCCGCAGGTGGGCCTGGCGGACGCCATCGTCGACCTGGTGATGACCGGTCGCACGCTGCGGGCGAACCGCCTGGTCGAGGTGGCCGAGGTCTTCCGCTCCACCGCCCGGTTGGTGGTAAACCGGGTGAGCCTGCGGCTCAAGGCGCCGGGCGTGCGGGCGCTGCTCGAGGCGGTGGCGCCTGCGGTGCAGGCCACATGAATCGGCCGTTCGTGAGCCCCGCGTGATGCCGCGCCCCGGCGTCCGCCCGATCCCGCAGCGCGCCCGGCCCCGCCCGGAAGTGGCCGCGCTGCCCCTGTACCGGGTCGCGCAGCACGCGCCGGTGCGGCTCAACCGGAACGAGAGCCCGGCCGACTGGCCGGCCGACCTCAAGCGCGTCGTCCTGGAGCGCGTGGCCGCCCGGGCGTGGCACCGCTACCCGGAGGCCGACGCGGCGGAGGTGCGCGCGGCGCTGGCCCGCCTGGAGGGCGTCGACCCGGAGATGATGCTGGCGACGAACGGCTCCAACGAGGCCATCCTGGGAGTGCTGCTGGCCTTCGCCGCCGGCGGTGCCGTGGTCTTCCCGGTGCCCGGGTACTCGATGGTCCGGGCGCTGGCGGCGAGCGCCGGCGCGCGTCTGGTCGAGGTGCCGCTGCGCCCTAACTTCGCGCTCGACCCCGGGGCGGTGCTGGCGGCCGCGCGCCACGCAACCGCGCGCCAGACGGCAGCGGGCGAACCGGCAGCGGATGGGGCGGGTTCGGGCGAGACCGCGCCCGTGGTCTTCCTCACCTCGCCCAACAACCCTACCGGGAACGCCTTCTCCCCCGAGGCCGTGGAGGCGGTCGTGCGCGGCGCCCCCGGGCTCGTGGTGGTCGACGAGGCTTATGCCGCCTTCGCCGGGCGCACGCACCGGCCGCTGCTAGACCGGTACCCGCACGTCGCCCTGCTGCGTACCGCGTCGAAGGCGTTGGCGCTCGCCGGCGCACGGATCGGCTGGATCGTCGCCGACCCGGAGGTCATCGGCGCGGTGCGCCGGGCGTTGCCACCCTACACGCTGAACGTCTTCTCGCTGGAGGCGGCCCGGGCCGCGGCGGAACGCCCCGACCTCGTGGCCGAGCGGGTGCGGACGGTGGTGGCGGAGCGGGAGCGGCTGGCCGGTGCGCTCCGAGAGGTGCCGGGTGTCACCGTCTTCCCCTCCGACGCCAACTTCCTCCTCTTTCGCACGCCGCTGCCCGCGCCCGAGGTGGCGGCGCGCCTCCTGGCGCACGGGGTGCTGGTGCGCGACGTCTCCGCCTGGCCGGCGCTGGCCGGCTGCCTGCGGGTGAGCGTGGGGCAGCCGGGGGAGGACGACCGGTTCGTCGCCGCCCTGCGGCGCGTGCTGGGGGAGGGCGCCTGATGCCGCCGGGGGCGCGCGCGTCGGCAGCGGGCGGCGGGGAGCGCGCCCTGCGGTTGGCGCGCGTGGAGCGCCGCACCGCCGAGACGGCGGTGACCGTGGCGCTCACCCTGGACGGTGCCGGCGAGAGCGTGGTGGCGACCGGGGTGCCCTTCCTCGACCACATGCTCACCGCCCTGGCCCGGCACAGCGGCTTCGACCTGGAGGTCCACGCGCGGGGCGACCTGGCGGTCGACCCCCACCACACCGTCGAGGACACGGGGATCGTGCTGGGCCAGGCCCTGCGCGAGGCCGTCGGCAGCGGGCAGGGGATCGTGCGCTTCGCCTCGCAGCACGTGCCCATGGACGACGCGCTCGTGCTGGCCGCCGTCGACGTGGGCGGCCGCCCCTACCTGCACTACGGGCTGACCGTGCCGCCGCAGCTCCTCGGCACGTTCCCCACCGACCTCGCGCGGGAGTTCTTCCGTGCCTTCACCACGCACGCCGCGGTCACGCTCCACCTGGTGCAGTGGCACGGCGAGAACGCGCACCACGTGCTGGAGGCGGCCTTCAAGGGGACGGGGATCGTCCTGGGACGGGCTACCCGGGTGCGCGGCGAGGCCATCCCCTCGACGAAGGGCGTGCTGTGAGCGCTCCGGGCGCCCCGTCCGTGCCGCAGGCCCCGCGCGTCGGCGTGATCGACTACGGGGCCGGCAACCTCTTCAGCCTGGTGGGCGCGCTCACCCGCGCGGGTGCGGCGGTGACGGTGTTGCCCGCGCCCGCGCCGGAAGCCGGTCCGTGGGCGTTGCTGGTGCTGCCCGGTGTGGGCGCCTTCCCGCCGGCCATGGCCCGTCTGGCCGCCGCCGGGTTTCCGGCCTGGCTGGTGGAGGAGGTGCGACGGGGCACCCCGCTGCTGGGCGTCTGCCTGGGGATGCAGCTGCTCTTCGAGCGCAGCGGCGAAGGCGGCGGGGCGGAGGGGCTGGGGCTGCTCCCCGGCGAGGTGGTCCGGCTGCCGGCGGAGCTGAAGGTCCCGCACATGGGCTGGAACCGCCTGCGCTGCACGGCCGCGCACCCGGTGCTGGACGGCCTCGAGGGCGCGTGGGCCTACTTCGTCCACAGCTACGTCGTGCGCCCGGGCCGCACGGAGGATGTCCTGGCCGTCACCGACTACGGCGGCCCCGTGGCGGCAGTGGTGGGCCGTGGAGCGCTCCTCGGGGTGCAGTTCCACCCGGAGAAGAGCGGGGCGACCGGCCGCCGCCTGCTGGAAGGGATCGTCCGCCTGGCCGCTGCGGGCCGGCTGGGCGGCGAGCCCCGCCATCCGGCGCCCGTGCCATGACGCTCCCCGCGCCGCTCCGCACGTTCGCGGTGATCCCGGCGGTGGACCTGCGCGCCGGCCGCTGCGTCCGCCTCGTCCAGGGGGATCCCGCCCGCGAGCGCGTCTACAGTGGCGACCCGGTGGCGGTGGCGCGGACCTGGGCACAGCGGGGCGCTCCCTGGCTGCACGTGGTGGACCTCGATGGCGCCTTCGCCGGCCGTCCCGTGCACCGCGACCTCATCGAGGCGATCGCCCGGGCGGTCCCCGTGCCGGTGCAGGCCGGCGGCGGCGTGCGCACGCTCGAGGACGTCGAGCGGCTGCTCGCTGCCGGCGTGGCCCGCGTGGTGCTCGGCACCGCCGCCCTGGCCCTGGCCCCTGCGGCGACGGGGCGGTTCGGCGAGCGGGTCGCTGCGGCCCTGGACGTGCGGGGCGGGCGGGCGATGGTGGACGGGTGGAGGGCGGCCGGGGACGCCCCGCTCGACCTGGCCCGGCGGCTGGTCGACGCGGGGATCCGGCGCTTCATCTACACGGCGGTGAGCAGGGACGGGACGCTGACAGGACCGGACGTGGAGGCGGTCCGGGCCTTCTGCCGGGCTGTGCAGGTCCCCGTCCTGGCGGCCGGGGGCGTGGGCCGCCCCGAGGACCTGGCGGCGCTGGCGGAGGCGGGCGCGGCCGGGGCCATCGTGGGCCGGGCGCTGTACGAGGGACGGGTTGACCTGATGGCTGTCGGAACGGGAACGGCCACGGGAGGAGGCGCATGGTAGCCGCGCGCATCATCCCCTGCCTGGACGTGGATGCCGGCCGGGTGGTGAAGGGTGTCCGCTTCGTGAACCTGCGTGACGCCGGCGACCCCGCCGAGCTGGCCGCGCTCTACGACCGGGAGGGCGCGGACGAGGTGGTCTTCCTCGACATCACGGCCTCCGTGGAGGGCCGGGAGACGCTCGAGGCGGCGGTGCGGGCGGCCGCGGCCCGTCTCACCATCCCGCTGACCGTCGGCGGCGGGGTGCGCTCGGTGGAGGACGTGCGGCGGCTCCTGCGGGCGGGCGCGGACAAGGTGGCGGTCAACACGGCGGCGGTGGCCGACCCGGCGCTGGTCGAGGAGGCGGCCGACCGCTTCGGCAGCCAGTGCGTGGTCGTGGCCATCGACGCGAAGCGGCGCGCCGCCGGCGACGGGTGGGAGGTCTACACCCACGGCGGCCGCCGCCCCACCGGGCGGGACGCGGTGGCGTGGGCGCAGGAGGTGGCCGCGCGGGGCGCCGGGGAGATCCTGCTGACGAGCATCGACCGCGACGGCACCCAGGAGGGCTACGACCTGGCGCTCACGCGCGCCGTCGCCGAGGCCGTGGCGATCCCGGTCATCGCCTCGGGCGGGGCGGGGACCCCGGAGCACGTCCACGCCGTCCTCACCGCGGGCAAGGCCGATGCCGCCCTGGCCGCGTCCATCTTCCACACGGGGGCGGTGCGCATCGACGAGGTGAAGCGCTACCTGGAGGCGCGGGGCGTGGCGGTGCGCCGGGAGACGCCGGTGGGAGGACCGATCCCATGAGCGGGACGGACGCCGCCGGCAGGCCGCAGCCCGACCCCATGCCGGTGCGGTCGGTCGAGGATGGGCGGCCTGCCGAGGACGCGCGGGCTGCGGAGGACGCGCGGACGCGCGCCGTGCAGTTCGGCCCGGACGGTCTTCTGCCGGTCGTCGCGCAGGAGGCGCGCACCGGTCGGATCCTCATGGTGGCGTGGATGAACGCCGAGGCGCTGGCGCGCACGCTGGCCACCGGGCAGGCCTGGTACTGGAGCCGCCGCCGAGCGGCGCTGTGGCGCAAGGGCGAGACCTCCGGCCACACCCAGACGGTGCGCGAGGTGCGGGTGGACTGCGACGGCGACGCTCTGCTGCTGCTGGTGGACCAGACCGGCCCCGCCTGCCACACCGGCGAGCCTTCCTGCTTCTTCCGCGCTCCCGATGGTTCGACCCTCCTCCCGCCGGCGACACCCGGGGGAGCGGCGCCCGACATCCTGGACGAGCTCTTTGCGCTGCTCGTCCGCCGCCGTGCCGAGCTGCCCGCAGGGTCCTACACCACCGCCCTCCTGCGAGCCGGGCGCGCGCGCATCGGGGCGAAGGTCCGTGAGGAGGCCGGAGAACTCGTGCGCGCGGCCGTCGCCGAGCGCGATGAGCGGGTGGCCGAGGAGGCGGCCGACCTCCTCTACCACACCCTGGTGCTGCTGGTCGAGCGCGGCGTGAGCCTGGAGGCGGTGCGCGGCGTGCTGCGGCGCCGCCGCGCCGGGAGGGGCGGTCCGTAGGAGCCCTGCGCCCTCGCGGCGAAGGGGGGCCGCGAGCGCATGCCCGTGCAACGCCCCGAGGCCATCCGCGTCGGCTGCTGCGGGTTCCCCCGCCGGCTCGACCTCTATGCCCGTGAGATGCCGGTGGTGGAAGTGCAGCAGACCTTCTACCGCCCGCCGCGCCCGGCCACGGCGGCGCGGTGGCGCGCGCGCGTCCCGGAGTCCTTCGAGTTCACCCTGAAGGCCTGGCAGCTCATCACCCACCCGCCCACCAGCCCGACCTACCGTCGCCTCGGCCGCGCCATCCCCGAGGCGCACCACGACCGCTACGGCAGCTTCGCCCCCACCGAGGAGGTGGCCCAGGCCTGGGAGGCGACGCGGGAGATCGCCCGGGTACTGCGCGCCCGCCTGGTCCTCTTCCAGTGCCCGGCCAGCTTCCTCCCCTCCGACGGCAACGTCGAGCGGCTGCGCCGCTTCTTCGCGCGGGTCGACCGGGACGGCCTGCGCTTCGCCTGGGAGCCCCGCGGTGCGTGGCCGGCTACCCTCGTGCGCGCGCTGTGCCGCGAGCTGGACCTGATCCACGCCGTGGACCCGTTCGTCGCGTCGCCGGTCGCCGGTCGGCCGCGCTACTACCGGTTGCACGGGCGCGGCGGGTACCGCTACCGCTACACCGACGACGACCTGGCCCTCCTGCGCGCCCGCTGCCGCGGCGAGACGTACGTCCTCTTCAACAACGTGGCCATGTGGGAGGACGCCCGCCGCTTCGCCGCGCTGGTGCGCGCGGGCGAGCCGGCGGGCGCCCGCGCGGGCCGGGGAGCGCGGCGCGTTGGCTGAGGCGCTCGTGCCGGCCGAGGCCGCCGGCCTCGACCCCCGCCGCGCGCAAGAGGCGCCGCGCGGCGGGTTGGCCGACTCCGCGGTGTCGTCCGCGCTACACGCGTTGCGGGTTGGAGATCGAGCGGGGACCGCTCCGGACCCTTAGGCTCTCGCCGCCCGGACGGCGCTGCGGCCCGCGTCGCCGGCGAGCACCTCCACCAGGTGCTTCGCCCGCCGACCCGTCCCGTGGGCGATCTGCTGGCGGCAGGAGATGCCCATCGCCACCACCTCCACCTCGGGGGGGAGCGCGCGCACCGCCGGGAGCAGGCGGCGTTCGGCGATGGCCATGGAGAGCGCGTAGTGCTCCCGTTCGTACCCGAAGGCGCCGGCCATCCCGCAGCACCCCGAGTCCACCACGTCCACCGCGAACCCCGCCGCCCGCAGCACTGCCGTAGCAGGCCCGGTCCCCACCGCCGCCCGCTGGTGGCAGTGCGGGTGCAGCAGTACCCGGCGCCCGTCCCCCACCGCGCCCAGCCCCGCGGGCGACGCCTCGAGGTGGCGGGCCAAGAACTCGTCGATGAGGACGGCGTGCGCGGCCAGGGTGCGCGTGTCCTCGCCCGGCAGCAGGTCCGGCACCTCGTCGCGGAAGGTGAGCAGGCAGGAGGGCTCCAGCCCGACGATGGGGATTCCCGCGGCCGCGTAGGGGAGGAGGCGGCGGACGTTGGCTTCGGCGGCGCGGCGCGCCTCCCGCAGGAGGCCCTTGCTGATCATCGGCCGCCCGCAGCACCCCACCGCCGGCACCTCCACCCGGTAGCCCAGGGCCTCCAGCACCTGCACCGCCGCCCGCCCCACTTCGGGCACGGTGAAGCGCGTGAAGGTGTCGGCAAAGAGCGCCACGCGCGGCGCGTCCGGCGCCGGAGCGGTCCCGTTGCGCCGGTGCCACCAGCGGTCGAAGGTGGGGCGGGCCAGCGGCGGCAGCGGCCGCCGCCGGTCGATCCCCAGGAACCGGTCCAGCGCCCAGCGCACCGGGGTGGAGCGGGCCAGCGCCCCGGCGAGGGGGGCCGCCGCGGCGCCCCAGCGGCTCAGGGTGTGGACGTGGGCGAAGAGGCGGGCGCGCAGGGGCGTGCCGTGCGCCTCGTGGTAGCGGGCCAGGAACTCGTACTTCATCTTGGCCATGTCCACGTTGGCCGGGCACTCCGCCTTGCACCCCTTGCACTCCAGGCAGAGGTCGAGGGCCTCGTACAGGCGGCGCCCGGTGAGTTCCTCGGGCGGCAGCACCCCGGAGAGGACCGCCCGCAGCAGGTTGGCGCGCCCGCGCGTGCTGTGCTCCTCCTCGCGCGTCGCCATGTAGGAGGGGCACATGACGCCGTCGGTGGTCTTGCGGCAGGCGCCCACGCCGCTGCACAGCTCCACCGCGGCGGCGAACCCCCCGTCGCGGCTCCAGTCGAAGACGGTGGGGACGGCGATCGTGCGGTAGCCGGGGCCGTAGCGCAGGTCCTCGGTCATGGGTGGGGCGTCCACGATCTTCCCGGGGTTCATCAGCCCCTGCGGGTCGAAGGCGCGCTTGATGTGGCGGAAGAGGTCGTAGACCACCGGCCCGAAGTAGCGCTCCAGGAACCAGCCGCGCACCAACCCGTCCCCGTGCTCGCCGCTCATCGCCCCGCCGAACTCCAGGACCAGCTCCCCCACCGCCTCGGCGACAGCGCGCATCGTGGCCACCTGCTGCGCGTCCTTCAAGTTGATGAGGGGGCGGACGTGCAGGCAGCCGACGCTGGCGTGGGCGTAGACGGCCGCGCGCAGGCCGTGCGCCTCCAGGATCGCCCGCAGGCGCCGGATGTAGGGGGCCAGGACCGCCGGCGGGACCGCCGTGTCCTCGACGAAGGTGATGGGCTTGGTGTCGCCCTTCACCCCCTGCAGCAGCCCCTGGCCGGCCTTGCGCACGCGCCAGATGTTGTCCTGCTCGGCCGCCTCCACGGCGGGCACGACCGCGTACCCCATCCGGGCCGCCGCCAGCGCGCGCGTCATGGCGTCGAGGCGCTCCAGCGCCTCCTCCCGGCGCTCCCCGCTGAACTCCACGATGAGCAGCGCCTCCGGCTCCCCCTGCACGAAGGTGAGGCGGCGGGCGTACTCCAGCTGGGCGCGGGTCATCTCCAGGATCATGCGGTCGAGCAGCTCCACCGCCGAGGGGCCGTGGGGCAGGATGACCTGCGTGGCCTCCAGCGCCTCCAGCAGGTCGGCGAAGTGGACCACGGCCAGGGCGGTGTGGCGCGGGCGGGGGACGAGGCGCACCGTGGCCTCGGTGACGACGCCCAGTGTCCCTTCGGAGCCGACGATCAGGCGGGCCAGGTTGAAGGGCCGCAGGAGCAGCTCGGGCAGGTTGTAGCCGGCGACGCGCCGCAGGAGCCTGGGGTAGCGGCGGTCGATCTCGTCGCGGTGGGCCTCGACCAGGCGCAGGACGGTGTCCACCAGCCGCCCCTCGCGGGACGGGCGGGCGCGGACGGCCGCCAGCGCCGCGTCGTCCAGCGGCCCCAGGTGGAGTTCGGTGCCGTCGGCCAGCAGCACGCGCAGGCGCTCGACGTGGTCGACCATCTTCCCGTAGACGATGGAGCGGGCGCCCGCGGAGTTGTTGCCGATCATCCCGCCGAGCGTGGCCCGGTTGCTCGTGGCCGTGTCGGGGCCCAGGCGCAGGCCGTAGGGGGCCACGGCTTGGTTCAGGACGTCCTGCACGACGCCGGGCTCGACCCGCGCCCGCCGCTCCGCCGGGTCGACCTCCAGGATGCGGTCCATGTGGCGCGAGCAGTCCAGCACCACGGCCCGCCCGACCGTCTGGCCGGCCAGGCTGGTGCCGGCCCCGCGCGGGAGCACCGGCACGCCGGCGTCGGCGCAGACCCGCAGCGCCGCGGCGATGTCGTCGGCGTCGCGGGGCAGGACCACGCCGATGGGCAGGATCTGGTAGATCGAGGCGTCGGTGCTGTAGAGGACGCGGGAGAAGGCGTCGAAGCGCACCTCCCCGCGGACGGCTTCGCGCAGCCGTCGGGCGAGCGTCTCCGTCGTCATGGTTCCGCCAAGGGATTCGCCGGCCGCGCGCGCCGTCTCCTCGTCGCGTGGGGGACCTCCGGTATAATGGGCGGCGTGTCCCTCGCACCGACCCGTCCGGCTCCAGCCGTGCCTCCCGTCGCTCCGCCGCGCGCGCCCGACCTCCGCCGCCTGCTCGGGGTGACGGCCAACCACTTCCTCAACGACTTCCACATGAGCTGGCTGGCCCCGCTCCTGCCGCTGGTGGTCGCGCGCTTCGACCTCAGCCTGGCGCTGGCCGGCCTGCTCGGCACGATCCTCAACACGGCGGCGGCTCTGGCGCAGCCCCTCTTCGGCCTGCTCGCCGACCGCCTGCGCACCGGCGTGCTGGCCGCCGTGGGTCCGGCGCTGACCGTGGCGGCGATGGCGCTGCTGGGGCTCCTGCCGGCGTACCAGGTGCTCGTCCTGGCGCTCTTCGCCGCCGGCCTCGGCACCGCCGCCTTCCACCCCCAGGGCGCGGCCCTGGCCGGCCACCTGAGCGGCGACCGGCGCGCCGCCGGGCTCTCCATCTTCGTGGCCGGCGGCGAGCTGGCCTACGCGCTGGGCCCCCTGTACATCTCGGCGATCGTGCAGTGGCAGGGCCTGGACGCGACAGGCGCGGCGGCCCTCCCCGGGGTGGTGGCGGCGGCAGCCCTGGCGCTGGCCGTCGCCCGCTGGCCCACGGCCCCGCCCGCGCGGCGCGGCACGCTCGGGTCGGCGCTGGCGCTGGAGCGCCGCACGCTGGGACTGCTGTGGGCCTACGTGGTCGTCCGGAGCATCGTGACGCTGACGTTCCTGACCTTCCTGCCGCTGCTGCTTCGGCAGCAGGGGGTGTCGCTGGTCATGGGCGGCACCGCCGTCTTCCTCTTCGGGGGCATCGGCGCCATCGGAGGTGTCACGGGCGGCATGCTGGCCGACCGGTGGGGCCGGCGGGCCGTGCTGGCCCTCTCCTTCCTGCTCGCGCTGCCGCTCCTCGCGCTCTACCTCCAGGCCCCGGTGGGGTGGCGCCTCGCCCTCCTGCCGGTGGCCGGCGTGATCATCTACCTCTCCGCGCCGGTGACCATCGTCATGGCCCAGGAGGTCCTGCCGCAGCACGCCGGCCTGGCCTCGAGCATCGTCATGGGTCTGGCCTGGGGCGTGGCCGCCCTCACCCTCACCCTCTTCGGTGCCGTCGCCGACGCGGTGGGCCTGCAGCGCACCCTCACCGTCACCCTGGCCCTCCTGGCGCTGGGAGCGCTCACGGTGCCGGGCCTCCCGCGGGGGCGCAGGCGCTACCGACGGGACGGGGACTCAGAAGGCCAGCCCTGAGGCCACCAGCGCCTCCACGACCAGCCGCTCGAGGAGGCCCAGGACCAGGAACGCCAGGATGGGGGAGATGTCGAGGCCGCCGATGGGGGGGACGAGCCGGCGCAGCGGTTCGAGGATGGGGTCGGTGAGCCGGTAGATCGCCAGCGCCACGGGGTGGTCGACACCGCGCGGGAAGACCCACGACATCACCACCCGGGCCAGCAGCAGGAGGTAGACGAGCCGGAAGAGGAGCTGCACCAGACCGAGCAGTCCCATCGGCTCGGCTACTTCACCTCCCGCCGGCCACTTCCTTGTCTCCCGGGGGATGTGTCCCGGGGGCTGAGAAATGCCGGAAGCCCGGGGCATGCCCGGGCTTCCCGGTCGTGGTCCGACAGGTGCGTCTTAGAGCGGGATCACGTTGGCGGCCTGCGGCCCCTTCTTCCCCTCGACGATGTCGAACTGCACCGCCTGGCCTTCCTGGAGGTTCCGGAAGCCGTCGGCCTGAATCGCCGTGTAGTGCACGAAGACGTCCTTGCCGCCTTCCACGGAGATGAAGCCGTAGCCTTTCTCCGCGCTGAACCACTTGACCGTACCAGTTGCCATGGAGACAACCCCTTTCCTCTTGTCCCGCCCTGGGCGGGTGACGTACAGATACTGCGCTGTTGACGTACGGGGACGCCCCGCGCCTTACCTGCCGCGCGGAGTCTAGCACACCCCGGGAGGGAACGCAACGCGCTGTATGGCCTCAGGCAGTACACCGCGCTGTATGGCCTCAGCCCTCAGGGCCGCGCCCGCAGCAGCGCGGCCGCGGCGGCCAGCGGGTCCTCACCCCGGGCCACCGCTACGTCGGGGGCGAGCCCGTGATCGCCCAGGTCCCGCCCCTGCGGGGTGAGGACGCGCGCAGTCGTGTACTGCAGGATCGCCCCGTCGGGGAGGCGCCACACGCTCTGCACCAGCGCCTTGCCGTACGTCCGCCGGCCCACCAGCGGGATGCCCTCCTCCTGTAGCGCCGCGGCCAGGATCTCCGCCGCCGACGCCGTGCCCCCGTCGACCAGGACCGCCACGCCGCCCTCGAACCGCCGCGCCGGCAGGACAGGGTAGGGGACGGTCCGCCCGCTGCGGTAGCGCGCCCGCGCCACGGGCCCGGAGGGCAGGAACGGGCCGGCCAGCAGCATGGCGCCCAGGACCGGTCCTCCGCCGTTGCCGCGCAGGTCGAGGATCAGCCCTCGCGTCCCGCGGGCCTGCAGCGCGGTGATGGCCTGCAGGGCCTGACGCGGCACGGCCCCCGCCAGGGTCGGCACGACCAGGTGCGCCAGCCCGCCGTCGAGGGCGCGGACAGTGACGGCCGTCCGTCCGGGGACCGGCGGCCCCGCAGCCCCGTCCTCGTCCAGCAGCCGGGTGTAGGGATCATGGTACGCCTGCGTCATCCCGCGGATCGCCGCGTGCCCCACCACCAACGGTGGGAGGTGGGGCGCGCCCGCCAGGGCCAGCAGGAAGACCTGCTGGAACCGCTGCAGGTCCCGGGCCTCGTCGCCGCGCAGGTCAAAGGCGCCTGCCGGACGCCCCGCCTCGCCGACGTCGGCCACCACCGGTGACGGGACGGGACGCCCCACCCTGACCTGGCGGAAGGCTGCGGCCAGCGCGCGGGTGAGCAGGACCTCGGGGCCAAGCGGCTGCAGGTGCTCGTCGTGGAGACGGTGGTAGGCTCCCAGGACCGCGGCCAGGGCGGTCTGGGCCTCGGCGGCGGCGGTCGGGTCGGGGAGCGCGAGCGCGGCGACGACGAGGAGCGCGACGACGCAGTAGCAGCGGGACATCGCTCTCGGTCGCATCACTCTTCGCCTGCCCGCCGCCGCGCCCCTGCCAGTCGTCGGGGCCTGCTTCATCGCCGCGCCCCTGCCCCCTGCCAGCCGTCGGCCCCGCAGCCTCCATGCACCCTGCGGCCACTTCCCGGCTGTCTCGATGGCGGTTCGGGGGAACTCCTCTGTCCGATCCGCTCCGGCCCCTCTGTCGGGCGGAGGAGTTAGCCGGTCCCCGGGGCGGGGGAAACTCTTCTCCGGGCGGGCCGCCTGGGGCGGACCGCCCGACCCGATGCCAGAATCCAGGGAGGTGTGCGCCATGCGAGTCCTGGCGTCCCTTGTCCTCGCGGCGCTCGTCGTGGGCGCCCTGCTGGTGCAGGGGGCCGCCGCGCAGCAGGTGCCCAACGTCAGCACGCTGGAGCCGTTCAGCCAGCAGACGATGTACATGTCGCTGCCGGGCTACCTGCGCTGGCTGGTCTTCCAGCAGACGGGCAACTGGATCAGCCGGGCCGAGGCGGAGCGGATCGTCCGCCAGCAGGCCGGGCGTTAGGCAAGAGCAGGCCCGGGCGTGGAGGCGAGCCCGGCACCTCCTGCGGGTGCCGGGTCCCGTTGCCTCCTTCACCGCGACCTGGCCGGTGGCCGGGTCGCGGCCCCGGCGATGGGGTGGGTGTCCGGGCGCTCCTCCACCCCCCCTCGCTTCTCCACTATCGTTCCCGTGGCTGTACGGGTACGACCGGCCGCGCTACCGTAGTGCCGTCCCCCCAGGGGTGCCGCCTTCCGGTGACGCCCCAATCGTGCGGGCGTGAGGCTGCCGTATGGCGCGCATGCCGGACGTGCTCGAAGCGCGACTCAACGCCTACCTCGATGGCCTGCTGCCTCCACGCGACCCGTTGCTGGCCGATCTGGAGGCCCAGGCGCGCGAGGAGCGCATCCCCATCTCCGGCCCCCACGTCGGCCACCTCCTGGCGGCCCTGATCGGGGCGACCCGCCCGGCGCGGGCCCTGGAGGTGGGCACCGCCATCGGGTACGCCGCCATCTGGATGGGCCGCGCGCTGCGCGAGACGGGCGGCCGGCTGCTCACCGTGGAGCTGCGCGAGTCCATGGCGGCGCGGGCGCGGCGCAATCTGGCGGAGGCGGGGCTGGCGGAGGTGGTGGAGGTGCGCGTGGGTGCCGCCCTGGACGTGCTGCCCCAGCTGGACCCCGGCTTCGGCCTGATCTTCCTGGATGCGGTGAAGGCCGAGTACCCCGCCTACCTCGAGCACGCCCTGCGCCTGACCACGCCGGGCGGCCTCATCCTGGCGGACAACGCCCTCCTCGGGGGAGAGGTCATCCCCGGCTCGGGCCCGGGGTTCTGGGACGAGGAGGCCCGGGAGGGCGTCCGCGCCTACAACGCGCGCGCCTTCAGCGATCCCGCGCTCCTCTCCGTGATCCTGCCGCTGCACGACGGGGTGACGCTCAGCCTGCGCCGGTGAGGGAGGCGGCGGCCGCGCGCCATGCCTGAGCTGCCCTTCGTGCAGGTCCTGGTGGAGACGCTCAGGGCGAAGGTCGTCGGCCGCCCCGTCACCGGCGTCCACGTCCTGGCCCCCTCCCTGCTCAAGACCGTGGAGCCGCCGCTCGGCAGCGTCGCGGCCGTGCCGCCCCGCCGCGTGGAGGCCGCGCGCCGCCGCGGGAAGCTCCTCCTCCTCGACCTGAGCGGGGGACTGACCCTGATCCTCCACCTGAAGCGCGATGGCCGTCTGCTGCTCGCCCCGGGCGCGCGCCGGCCGGCGCGCGACGTCGCCCTCGTGCTGCGGCTGGACGGCGGCGAAGAGGTGCGCCTGGTCGAGCCGGGCCCCAGGAAGCGGGCGGGGCTGTGGGTGCGCCCCACCGCCGAGGCGGAGCGCCTCGAGCCGGTCGCGGCGTTGGGCGTGGAGCCGCTGGAGGCGGCCTTCACTCCCGACGTGCTGGACGCCCTCCTGGACCGGGCGCGCACCCAGGCCAAGCGCTTCCTCACCACGCAGACGTTCCTGGCCGGCATCGGCAACGCCTATGCCGACGAGATCCTCTGGGAGGCCCGCTGCTCCCCCTTCGCCATCACCGCCACGCTGGATGACGCAGCCCGCCGCCGCCTCTACGAGGCCGTCCGCATCGTGCTCGACCGGGCGGTGGAGGCGCACCGCCGCCGCTTCGCCGGCACCTGGCCGCAGCGCGAGCCGCTCGACCTGCTGCGCGTCCACCGCCACGCCCGCGAGCCCTGCCCGCGTTGCGGGACGCTCCTTGCCGCCGTCTACTACGCCGAGCACGAGACGACCTACTGTCCGACCTGCCAGACCGGCGGCAAGGTCTACGCCGACCGCCGCCTCTCCCGCCTCCTGCGCTAGCCGTGCCCGAGCTGCCCGAGGTCGAGACCGCCCGCCGCACCCTGCGCCCCATCCTGGGCCGGCGCATCACCGCGGTGGAGGTGTTGCGGCCGGTGGCGGTGCGCACCCACACTGCCCCCGCCCTGGCGCGGGCGCTGCGCGGGAAGCGCGTGGAGCGCCTGGAACGGCTGGGGAAGTCGCTCGTCTTGCGTGTGGACGGGCACGCGCTGCGCTTCCACTTCAAACTCTGGGGCGCGGTGCGGCTCCACCGGCGCCCTCCCGCTCCCGACCGGGAGACCGCGCTCCTCCTCACCTTCGATGACGGCAGCGCCCTTGAGTTCCGGGAGCTGCAGCTCAGCGAGATCCACCTGGTGCGGCTGCGGGACCACGAGGTGCCCGGCGTCGAGGAGCTGGGGATCGACCCGCTGAGCCGCGCCTTCACGCGCTCCGCCTTCGAGGCGCGCCTGGCGGGGGCCCGGGGCGCCGTCTGGACGGTCCTCACCGACCAGGCGCGCGTTGCCGGGATCGGCAACCTCTGGGCTCACGAAATCGCCCACCGGGCCGGCCTGGCGCCCCACCGGCCGGTGGAGTCCCTCGGTGAGGCCGAGCGGGCGGCGCTCTACGACGCAGTGCGCACCGTGCTGCGCGAAGCCGTCCGCCTGGGCGGCGAGCCGGACTTCGTCGACGCCCGCGGACGGCACGGGCGGTTCCCGCTGGCGGTCTACGGGCGGGCCGGCCAGCCCTGCCCGCGCGACGGCACGCCGATCCGGCAGGGGCGCCTGGGCGGCCGTCCGTCGTTCTGGTGCCCCACCTGCCAGCGGTGATGCACGGCTCCCGGGCGTCGGCTGGCTGACACGGGATGCGGCTGCTCACCCTGCTCTCCGACTTCGGGTCCGCCTCGCCCTACCCGGCCGCGATGAAAGCCGTCGTGGCCGCGCGGGTGGAGGCGCTCTTCCTGGACATCACCCACGACGTGCCGCGCCACGACGTCCGGCAGGGGGCCTACCTGCTCGCCGCGGTGGCGCCGTTCTGCCCGCCGGGCACGGTCCACCTGGCCGTGGTGGATCCCGGCGTCGGTACCGCCCGCCGCCCGCTGGTGGTCCGCAGCGGGGGGCACCTCTTCGTCGGGCCGGACAACGGGCTGCTGCTCCCCGCGGCTCGCCGTCTGGGGCGGCCGCAGGCCTGGACCCTTGACCCGGGTGTGGCGCTCCCGGGTGCCTCCACGACGTTCCACGGGCGGGACCTGTTTGCCCCGGCCGCCGCCCGCCTGCTGGCGGGAGAACTTCCCGACCGCCTGGGCGTGCCGGTCACGGACCTCGTCGACCTCGCCTGGGCCGTGGGGCGGCGGGAGGGGGAGGATCTGGTCGGCGAGGTCCTCTACATCGACCCCTTCGGGAACCTGATCACCAGCATCCCCGCGACCCTGCTGCCCGGGGCCGGCGCCCTCCGCCTGGAGACGCCGGGCAGCACGCGGGAGGTGGCGGTGCGGCGGACGTACGGCGAGGGGGTGACGGGAGAACTCCTCGTGCTGGCGGGCAGCGACGGCCTCGTGGAGGTCGCGGTCCGGGAGGGGAGCGCCGCGGCGGTGCTAGGTCTCGGGCCGGGCGCGCCGGTGCGGCTGAAGCCGGCGTAGCACGTACCCAGGAACACCGGCGGCCCCAGCGCCGTTGCACGAGCGGAGCGCCGGTGCCAGAGCGAAGCGGCGTGGCGGTGCTAGAATGGCGCGGGAAGGCTGGGGGCGAGGCGGAGAGGGGCTCGAGAGCGTGTGAACGTGGCTGAGGTCGGCATCCTCGTCGCCTTCGCGGCGGGCGTGCTGGGGTTCCTGTCGCCCTGCATCGTCCCCCTCATCCCCGGCTACGTCTCGTTCGTCTCGGGGGTCGCGCTCCCCGCGCTGGACCCGCGGGAGCGCCGCCGTCACCTGGCCCGCGTGCTCAGCGCCACGGCCCTCTTCGTCCTGGGGTTTGCCCTGGTGTTCACGGCGCTGGGGGCGTCGGCCTCGGTGGTCGGCGGCTTCGTCCTGACCAACCGGGTCTGGCTGAGCCGCGTGGGTGGGGCCGTGGTCCTCCTCCTGGGGGTGGCGGTGCTGACCCGTGCGCCGTTCCTCCTGCGGGAGCGACGCATCCGCCTGACCCACCGCCCCGTTGGCCTGCTGGGGGCGATCCCCGTGGGGATGGCCTTCGGCTTCGCCTGGACGCCGTGCGTGGGGCCGGTGCTGGCGGCGGTGCTGACGCTGGCGGCGACGCAGCAGGATGCCGCGACGGGCGCGACGTTGCTCTTCGCCTACTCGCTCGGGCTGGGGGTGCCGTTCCTCGTCACCGCCGCGGCGCTCGTCCTGGCGTTCGACACGCTCGGCGTCCTGCGCCGCCTGACCGGACCGACGACGGCGCTGAGCGGCGCCTTCCTGGTGGTCATGGGGCTGGCGCTGGTGACCGACCTCGTGTATACGGTGAACGCCTGGCTCTTCCGGCTGCTGCCCTTCCGGCCGGCGCTGTGAGGGGGCTGGCACCGTGAGCGCGGCGGTGGACGGGCGGCGGTGTGCGGGACCGGCGCCGTCCGCGGGATGAGGGCGGGAGGGTCGAGACCGTGCGCGGCGCGGAGGCGGCTGCGCTGATGGGAGGAGCGACGTGAAGCGACGGGCTGCGCCGTGGCAGGTCCTGGCCCTCGGGGTGGTCCTGGCTGCGGGCCTGCTCCTGGCGCCGCATGTCGGCCGGGGGCAGGCCGCACCTGCCGACGCCGGGCTGGTCCTGGAGGCCCTCGGGGTGCTCGACCAGCACTACGTCGACCCGGTCGACCGCGTGCGGCTGCTGAACGCGGCGCTGACCACTCTGGAGCGGGCGCTGGCCGCGGCCGGCGTGACCGTCACCCTCGAGCCCCTGCCGCCGGGGACCACCGACGGCGAGGCGGACCGCCTTTTCCGCGCCCGCTTCGACGCCGCACAGGCGGCGGTCCAGGGGAAGCTCTCGGCCCAGGCGCTGGCCTACGCCGCCATCCGCGGGATGACCGCCGCCTTCAACGACTCCCACACAGGCTTCATGACGCCGGAGCAGTACACCGAGCGCCTGCGCAAGCAGCGCCGCGAGGCCTTCTTCTCCGGTGTCGGCATCGTGCTGCTGCCGAACGAGGGGCGCTTCTACGTGCGGGACGTCATCCCCAACACCCCGGCCCAGCGCGCCGGCGTGCGACGGTTCGACCGCATCCTGCGCGTCGGCGATGTCTCCACCAGCGGCCTGGAGGTGGACCAGGTGGTGAACCTGATCCGCGGTCCCGAGGGGACGGCGGTGACGCTGACCCTGCAGCGTCCCGGCCGCCCCACGCCGCTCGTCGTGACCGTGGTGCGGGCGCCCATCGAGATGCCCTCCGTCTTCGCCGCGGAGATGGTCCAGCCCGGCATCGGCTACGTCCAGCTCTACCAGTTCGTCGAGGGGACGACGGCGGAGATGCGGGCCGCGCTGGGGCGGCTGCTCGGGCAGGGGATGCGGGCGCTGGTGCTGGACGTGCGCGGCAACAGCGGCGGCTTCCTCCACGAGCTGCGCGGGACGCTGAACCTGCTGCTCCCGGCGGGGCTCCCCATCTACCAGGAGACGACGCGGGGCGGGCAGACGACGGTCGTGCGCACCCGGGCGCCGGCCTTCCTGCCGCGGACGGTGCCGATGGTGGTCCTGGTGGACGAGGGCAGCGCGTCGGCGGCCGAGCTGCTGGCCGCGGCGTTGAAGGAGCACGGGCGGGCCCTGATCGTGGGGACGAAGACGGCCGGCGCCGTGGAGGCGAGCACGCTCTACCGCCTCTCCGACGGCTCGGCGCTCTCGGTGACGATCCTGCGGATGCGCTCGGCGAAGGGCGCCCGGCTGGAGCGCGAGGGCGTGACCCCGCACGTCACCCTGGAGCTCACCGTCGAGGATCTGGAGCGGGGGGTGGACCCGCCGCTGGCCCGGGCGGTGCAGCTCGCCCGGCAGCGGGTGGCCGCCGGCCGGGTACCGACGGTGGCGCAGTCCCCGCGACCCTAGCCACGGAGGCACCCTGTCCGATGGCCCAGGTCACCGTCCCCGATGTCACGGCCGAGATCGCCCGACAGCGGCCCACGCTGTGCGGGCTGCTGGGGGCGCTCGTGCGCACCGACACGACCAACCCGCCCGGGGACACGCGCCGCGCCGTGGACCTGGTGGCGTCCCGGCTGCGCAGCGCCGGCCTCGACTTCCAGATTCTGGCCGACGAGCCCAAGAAGCCCAACCTGCTCCTGCGGCTCGGCCGCGGCCGGCCGGAGCTGCTCCTCCTCACCCACCTGGACACCGTCCCCCCGGGCGACCCTGGAGCGTGGCGGCACCCGCCCTTCGCCGCGCAGCTGGTAGGCACGCGGCTGTACGGGCTCGGTGCCGGCGACCCCAAGGGGTGTGCGGCGGCGATGGTGGTGGCGGTGGAGACGCTGGCGCGCCTGGCCGTCCCGCTGGCCGGTTCGCTGCTCCTCGCCCTCGTCAGCGACGAAGAGGTGGGCGGAGCGCGCGGCACGGAGATGCTGGTCACGCGCGGCTTCCTGCGCCCCGACCGCGTCATCGTGGGGGAGGTGACCAACAACCGCATCGCCATCGCCGAGAAGGGCGTGCTCTGGGTCCGCCTGGTCACGCGGGGGCGCACGGCGCACGGCTCCACGCCCTGGACGGGCGTGAACGCCATCCGCTCGATGGTCCGCGTGCTGGCGGCGCTGGACGCCGAGATCGGGACGGCGCTGGCCCGGCGCACCCACCCGCTCACGCCGCCGCCCTCACTGAGCTTCGGGACGATTCGCGGCGGCATCGCCACGAATGTCGTGCCCGACCGGTGCGAGGCGACCATCGACCGCCGGACCCTCCCGGAGGAGAGCCCGCAGGAGGCCCTGGCCGAGATCGACCGCGTGATCGCCCGCCTGCGGCACGAGGACCCGGACCTGGACGTCACCGTCGAGCCCATTCAGACGGGACCGCCGGTGGAGACCTCTCCCGAGGCCCTGCTGGTGCGGGCGGCCCAGGAGGCGGCCATCACCCTGGGCCTGGACCCCAGCCCGGTGGGCTACCAGCAGGCCAGCGACGGCCGCTTCTTCAGCGTGCGGGGTGTGGAGACGATCCTCTTCGGCCCCGGCATCCCCGAGCTGGCCCACGCGTCGGACGAGTACGTCGACCTGGACGATGTGATGACCGCCGCGACCTTCTACGCCCAGGTGGCCATCAGGTTGCTGGGGCGGTCCTGACCCTCGGAGGATGCTGCCGGCGGAACGCCTCCGCGACAAGCTCCTGACCATCGAGGGGAAGGGCTATGGAGCGTACAAGGCCCTGATGGGGGCCTACCGTTTCCCCCGCCACGTCCTCTACATCGACCACGTCCAGCCCGACCCCTTCGCCCCGCCCTCCCTGCTCCGGATCCGGGTCGACATGGCCGAAGCCCAGCTCCCTCCGGAGCTGTGGGCCACGCGGGTCCGACGGGTGGCCCTGGAGGACTTCCTGGGGCGCCGCATGGCCGAGGCGCTGCGGGCGCATGTCCGGCCGCGTCGGGGCGCGGGCCGGTCCGGGCAGGTGACGGTGGACGCCGGGGGGCAGGAGATCCTCGAGCGCACCGCCGTCCGGCTGACGGAGGAGTACGTGGAGGTGCGACTGGCGGCAGGGCTCCCCGCGGAGGGCCGCCGGCCGCTGCCCAAAGACGCGACAGCCCTCTTCTTCGACGAGCTCCCGCGCGCGCTGGAGGCGGCCCTGTACTGGTCGCGGCTCGATGGGGCGGCGGCCCGCCGGCACGTCGAGGTCGCCGAGGACCACGCCGCCCTGCAGGCTGCCCTGCGCGAGCACGGGCTCGTCGCCTTGGTCGCCGAGGGCGCCATCCTCCCGCGGGAGAGCGGCGTCTCCGAGCTCCCCCTGCCCGCCCACCGTGCCGTGCCCTTCCGCGCCCCGGAGGGGCTCCGCGTCACCCTGCACGCGCCCAACCGTGGCCCGGTCACGGGCATGGGCATCCCGCGGGGGATCACCCTGATTGTCGGCGGCGGCTTTCACGGGAAATCCACCTTGCTCCGCGCCCTCGTCCGCGGCGTCTACCCGCACGTCCCCGGCGACGGGCGGGAGTACGTCGTCACGCTCCCCGGGGCGGTGAAGATCCGGGCTGAAGACGGCCGCCGGATCGCCCGGGTGGACATCAGCCCCTTCATCGGCACCCTGCCCGGCGGGGTGGAGACGACCGCGTTCTCCACCGACAACGCCAGCGGCAGCACCTCCCAGGCCGCCAACATCATGGAGGCGCTCGAGGTGGGTGCGCAGGTCCTCCTGATGGACGAGGACACCTGTGCCACCAACTTCATGATCCGTGACGAGCTGATGCAGCGGCTCGTCCCGAAGGCGCTGGAGCCGATCACCCCCTTCGTCGACCAGGTGCGCCACCTGCGCGACGCCCTGGGTGTCTCCACCATCCTGGTGATCGGCGGGTCGGGGGATTATTTGGGGGTGGCCGACACGGTCATCCTCATGGACCACTTCGTGCCCCGGGTGGTGACGGAGGAGGCCCGGCGGCTGGCGGCCGAGCACGGGGACCGGCGCGTGCCGGAGGGACGGCCCTTCGGCCCGCCCCGCCCGCGTCTGCCCCTCCCGCAGGGGTTCAACCCCTACCGGGGGCGGCGGGTACGGGTGAACGCCCGGGGGCTGCGGACCATCGTCTTCGGGCGTGATGTCATCGACCTCTCCGCCGTGGAGCAGGTGGTGGACGAGAGCCAGACCCGGGCCATCGGGGACGCCATCTTCTACGCCCTGGAGCAGGAGTACTTCGACGGCACCCGCACGCTGAGCCAGGTGCTGGACGCGCTCATGGCGGACATCGACCGGCGCGGGCTCGAGGTCCTCTCCACCTTCGAGGGCCACCCGGGCGACTACGCGCGGCCGCGGCGGTTCGAGGTGGCCGCAGCCATCAACCGGCTGCGGACGCTGGTGGTGCGACAGGCAGGCGGAGCCGACACCCCCTCCGCGGAGCCCATGATGCCGGGCGCGGGTGAGGTGGGGGCAAACGCAGGGCGTTCCCCAGGCAGCCACATGCCCCCCCCGATGCCGCTGGGCGCGCCACCAGGGTCAGGGCGGAGCCAGCCGTCACCGATGGAGGCTGACGCGCCGGTTGGAGCTGACACGGAGATGCGGCAGGCGGACGCTGCTGGCGATCCGGGCTTGATCGACACCTGATCGTTCCCACGGACGGTGTATGAGTCACCCGCATTGCGGTGGCCCCGAGGGGCCCACCGTGAGATACCACCTTTATTGAACAAGTGTTCGAATTGCCGATGTCGGTAATGAGGCGCTAGAATTGGTCTGACCAACGGGTAAACGGATGAGTGTTGACTTTCGCCCGGTGCGTCTGCAGACCACCGCGCAGCAGGTGGTCGAGCAGATCCGCGAGCTGATTCACCAAGGCCGCCTGGGTCCGGGGGCCCACTTGCCTTCCGTCAGGGAACTGGCGCTCCGATTTGGCGTGAGCCAATCCACCGTTCGGGAGGCGATCCAGATCCTGTCGGCCCTCGGGCTGGTCGACGTCCGCCAGGGGCGGGGGACAGTTGTCGCGTCACCGACCGCTGACGGAGCCGGCGATCCGGCCGCCTGGTTGCCCTGGCTGGAGTCGCACCGCGACGATGTCCTGGCTCTGCTTGAGGTCAGAGAGGTCCTGGAGACGAAGGCGGCGGCCCTGGCCGCCCGGGCTGTGGCCAACGCCTCCGGGGACGCGGGGCGGCACCTCTCGGCACTGGAGGCCAACGTGGCCGAGATGGCCGTCGCCGCCCGCAGCCGGGACATCGTCGCCCTGGAGCAGATCGACCTGGCCTTTCACGGCCTCATCGCCGACCTGGGCGGCAACCCCTACCTGGTCTACCTCTCGCGCTCGATCAACTACGTCTTCGCCGACCGGCGGGCGGTGATGGCACTCCCGGGTCGCGCCCTGCAGTCGGTGGAGCAGCACCGTCTGATCCTCGAGGCGATCAAGGCCGGCAACGCAACGGAGGCGGCCGAGCGCATGTCCAGACACCTGCAGTCCACGATGGCGTCGGTGCGGGCCCTGCGCGCCAGCGGAGACGGGCCGGCGGACCGGTCCGTGGGGACCGAGGGGCCGATGACCGGGGAGGCGGACGGAGGCCGAGACTCTCTGTCGGGGTAGACGGCCCGGCGGAGCAGAGGGGGTGGGCCATGCGAGGGCGAGGAAGGGCACGGTGGGGGAAGGTTTGGTTGGCGGCGGTCGTGACGGTCCTCCTGAGCGGCATGTTCGTCCCGGCCGCGAGCGTGGCGCAGACGCGACCGACGGTGACGATCCGCCTGAGCTGGAAGATCAAGGGGGAGTTCGCGCCCCTCTTCGTCGCTGTGCAGAAGGGCTTCTACACCAAGCGCGGGGTCTCCGTGCGGGTGCTCGAGGGGGCGGGTGCCGGCCCCACGCTGACCGCGCTGGCCAATGGCAACGACGAGTTCGCCTACGTGGGGGCCATCGAGACGGCTCAGGGCGTGTCCCAGGACATGCCGATCGTCATGGTGGCCAATTACATTCGCAAGAGCCCCATGGTCCTGGCGTCGTTTGGCCCCCTGGCCTCCCCGCGGGACCTGGAGGGCAAAAGCGTGGGCACCTCGCCCGCGGATACCTTCCAGCGGATCTGGCCGGCATTTGCCCGGGCTAACGGCATCGACGAGTCCAAGGTCCGGCTGGTGAACCTGGATCCCAGCGCCCGGCTGGCCCAGTTCCTCCAGGGCCGCCTGGATGTCCTGTCGGCGTTCTACACCAACGAGGTCCCGGTCGTGGAGGTCCGGGCGGGGCGCCGCCTGAACCTCCTCTGGGTCGCCGACCACGGGTTTAACATCCTGGGCCACGGACTGGTTACCAGCCTGCGATTTGCGGAGCAGAACCCGCAGACAGTCAGGGCCGTGGTGGCCGGGACCAACGAGGGCTTTGAGTACACGCTGCGCCACCCCGTGGAGGCCTCCGACATCCTGGTGAGGCTCTTCCCGGACGCCCTCGATCGTGAGACGACACCGCTGCAGATCAGCTTCACCTTGGAGCTGGTGCGGACACGCGCTGTGGCAGGCCGGCCGCTGGGCTGGAACTCCATGGACGAGTGGCGGAAGACCGTGGAGATCCTGGCGCGCGGGGGGCTGCTGCAGAAGGTGAAGGCGCCCACGGAGTACTTCACGAACCGCTTCGTCGGCGACTGAGATCCGCGGGGCAACCAGTGGCTCGCGGGCTCGGGGTCGGGAAGAGCACGGGGCGGCTGCTCCAGACCCACGGTCCGTCCCTGGGGGTCCTGCTGGCCGGTGTGCTCCTGTGGGAAGCGGGTGTCCGGGCCCTGCAGGTGCCGGCCTTCGTCCTCCCGCGGCCGTCCGCGGTGGCGGGGATGCTGGTCAGTCGCCACGACCTCTTCCTGCGCCATGCCCTGCCCACGACACAGGAAATCCTGCTGGGCTTCCTCGCCAGTACCCTGGTCGGCATCCCCGTGGCCATCGGCATCGTGTACTCGCGCGTCTTCGAACGGGTGAGCTACACGGTGATCGTGGCTTTCCAGACGATTCCCAAGACCGCCCTGGCCCCGCTGTTCGTACTCTGGTTCGGGTTCGGGCTGCTCTCCAAAGTGGCGGTCGCCTTCCTCATCGCCTTCTTCCCCATCGTCGTGAACACCGTTATCGGGATGCGCTCGGTGGAACCCGAGACCATCTACCTGGCGCAGTCCCTGGGGGCGACCCCCCTGCAGGTTTTCCTCAAGGTGAGGCTCCCCCGGGCCCTGCCAAGCATCTTCGGGGGCCTGAAGGTGGCCATTACGCTCGCGGTCGTCGGCGCCATCGTGGGGGAGTACATCGCCGCCAACGAAGGGCTGGGGTACATCCAGCTCCAGGCCAACAGCAATCTGGATACGGTGATGCTCTTTGCGACCATCGCGGTCCTGTCGGCGTTGGGCATCGTGCTCTTCTACGCCGTCGGCGTGTTGGAACGGCTGGTGGTCCGCTGGCGGCCGGGGGAGGAGCAGCTGGAGGCTGCCCGGGAGACGCTGTGATGGGGGTGAAGGGTGGCTCGGTATCTGCCGCTGGAGACTCCTGCACCAACCGGTTCGTGAGGGCGTGAGGGGTAGCCGCCCGTGGCCAGACGCGTCCCGGACTGGGCATGACACAACAGGCCGTCGGCATCGCCCTGGAGCGGGTGTCCAAGCGGTACCGCGCCCGCGGGGCGGATATCCTGGCCGTCGAGGGGGTGAGCCTGGCGGTCCGGCCGGGAGAGTTCGTCGCGTTGGTCGGGCCCAGCGGGTGCGGCAAGAGCACGTTGCTCCTGATGATCGCCGGGCTCATCCCTCCCACCGGCGGGACCATCGCCGTCGACGGCCAGGTGCGGACGCGCCCCTACACGGACGTGGGCGTCGTGTTCCAGCGGGACGCCTTGCTGGAGTGGCGCACCGTCCTGGGCAACGTCCTCCTGCCCGCGGAGATCAAGAACCTCTCCCGCGCCGCCGCCGTCGACCGTGCCCGCCAGCTCCTGCAGCGCGTGGGCCTGGCCGGGTTCGAGCACCGGTACCCGCACGAGCTCTCCGGCGGCATGCGCCAGCGGGTGGCCCTCTGCCGGGCCCTCATCCACGACCCGCCCCTCCTGCTCATGGACGAACCCTTTGCCGCGCTGGACGCCTTTACGCGCGAAGAACTGGGGACGTACCTCCTCGGGTTGTGGCAGGACCGGCAGAACACCGTGGTCTTCGTTACCCATGCCATCGAGGAGGCGGTCCTGCTGGCCGACCGGGTGGTGGTGATGTCGCCGCGCCCCGGGCGCGTGGTCCAGTCCGTCGAGGTCCCGCTGGGGCGGCCGCGGACCCCCGCACTGCGGGAGGAGGACGCCTTCCACAGCGCCGTGCGGAGGATCCGCGACCTGTTCCGCAGCCAGGGCCTCCTGGGCCCGCCCGGTGAGGCCGGCCGCGGCCGGGGGGCCGGCCGAGTGCGCGAGCACACTGACGAGAAGGGGGTGACGCCGTGCCCGTCGTGACGGTGGAGATGTGGGAAGGACGGACGCTGGAACAGAAGCGCCGCCTCGTGGCGGCGATCACCGAGGCAATGGTCCGCCACGCTGGCGCCAGCGCGGATCACCTCCACGTGATCATCCACGAGGTCCCCAGGCACAACTGGGCCCGGGCGGGGGTCCTGGGGTCGGACCGGGAGCGGTAGGTGGTGGCCGCGCCCTCTCGTCCCGAGGGGCTCAGCCACGTGCTGCTGCAGGTCGGGGACCTGGCTGCGGCGGAGCGGTTCTTCGTCGACGTGCTGGGCTTCACCGTGCGGGACCGCGGGACGCTGCGCGACGGCCGGCCCCTCGTCGTCCTGCAGCAGGGGCTCGGCCTGACGGCCCGCCCGGCCGGCATCCCCGCCGGGCCGGGGTTGGTGGACCACATCGCCTTCCGCGTCCGGGACCTCGACGCGCTGCGGGCGCGACTCCTCCGGGCCGGGCTGCCCTCCGAGGGGCCGGTGACCACCGCCGCGTACGGGACCTCGATCTACGTCGTCGACCCCGACGGGACGCGCATCGAGCTGCACGATCGGTGGCGGGACGAAGGCCCCGCATGAGGCCGGGCATAGCCATGGCACGCCTGCTGATCCGCGACGCCGACGTGGTCCTCACCGTCGATCCCCAGGACCGCGTCCTCACCGCGCACTCCATCGTGGTGGAGGACGGCCGGATCGCCGCCCTGGGCCCCACGGAGGAGATCGACCGTCGCTACGGCGAGACGCCGTTCGACGAGGTGATCCCCGGGCGCGGGCGCCTGGTGATGCCCGGACTGGTCGACGCCCACCTCCACTTCTCCGAGCAGCTGGTCCGGGGCGTCTTCGTCGACACCCTGTCGACCCGCCCGTGGGTTTTCAACTGGGCCAAGCCGGTCTACGCGGCCATGCGGGCCGAGGACGAGTACGTCGCCACCCTGCTGGCCGGCATCGAGATGATCAAGACCGGAACCACCTGCGCCCTGGACATGGGGGCACAGAGCGACGTGGGGGCCGTCGTACGGGCCCTGGAGCGGGTGGGCGTGCGGGCGGTGACCGGGCGCCACGCCGCCGACCGCCTGCCTGAGCGGCTGCCGCCCCACTGGACTCCCGAGATGGTCGAGCGCCACTTCTTCCCCAGTGCCGAGGCCGCGCTGGGCGAGCTGGAGCGCTGCGTGCGGCAGTACCACGGAAGCGGCGGGGGGCGCATCCGGGTGTGGGTGAACATCGAGGGGAAGGAGCCCTGCTCCCCGGAGCTCCATGCGGGAGCACCGGCGCTGGCTCGACGCCTCGGCGTGGGGACGACCTACCACATCGCGTCGTCCATCGAGGAGGCGCAGGCCAGCGAGCGCCGGACCGGGAAGTGGCCGGTCACGCTGCTGCACGAGTGGGGCGCCCTGCAGGACAACCTGGTTCTGGCCCACGTGGTGGCCGTGCGGAGCGAGGAGATCGCCTACCTGGCCGAGGCCGGCACCAAGGTGGCCTTCTGTCCGGGCACCGCGCTCAAGCTGGCCAAGGGCGCCACCCGCATCGGGAAGTACCCGGAGATGCTCCAGGCCGGGATCACCGTGGCCCTGGGCTGCGATGGTCCCTCGGCGGCGGGCTCGCTGGACATGATGCGCCAGATGTACCTGGCGGCCGGCCTCTTCAAGGACGCCCGGATGGATCCCACGCTCATCGGCGCGCGGCAGGCGCTACGCATGGCCACCATCGACGGAGCCCGCGCCCTGCTGTGGGATGATGAGATCGGCTCCGTGGAGGTGGGCAAGCGGGCCGACCTGGTGCTCTTCACCCTCGAAGCGTGCGACTGGGTCCCCTACGGCGACCCCATCCAGACCCTGGTCTATTCGGCCAGCGTGAGCTCCGTCCACACCGTGATCATCGACGGCCGGGTGGTCATGCGCGACCGCCGGGTCCTCACGGTGGACGAGCACGAGGTCTACGCCCTGGCGCGGGAGCACGCCCGTCGGGTGGTGGAACGCGCCGGCATCCGCCCGGGGGTCACCCCCACGGTTAGCACGGCCTATGACTGACCGGGGCGCGCTGGCTACCGGCCGGCCGGGAGGCGGGGAGGCGGAGGGGATGGGCGATGCCTGAGGAGATCCGCCGGCGCCAGCGCGAGGCCATGGCGCGCCTGGGGCTGGCGGCCATGGTGATCGTGGCCCCCGAAAACGTCTGCTGGACCACCGGCGCCCTGATCCCCTCCCAGCGGACGGTCCGCCACCGTCACGCCATCGCCCTGGTGCCCGGCGAAGGCGAGGCGGAGCTGTTCGTCGTGGACGTCGAGGAGGGCTTCGCCCGGGCCCACGCGGACGTGGCCCGGGTGACCGCCTACAACGAGTTCACCCAGCGGCCGGTGCTGGTGCTGGCGGAGGCGATTCGGGCCCGGGGCCTGCGCGGGGCGGTGGGCGTCGAGGCAGCCTACCTGAACTACGCCGACTACCGCCTCCTGGAGCAGGCGCTGGACGGCGTGGCCCACCTCGTCCCTGTCGACGAGGTGCTGGCCGCCCTGCGGATGGTCAAGACCCCCGAGGAGCTGGCCCGGTTGCGCCGTGCCGCGCAGGTGGCGGAGCAGGCGGCCCATGCCGGGCTGCAGACGTGGTGGCCGGGGATGACCGAGGCCGACCTGGGCCGGCGCATCGCCGACGCCTTCAGCGCGGCCGGTGGAGAGAACCTGACCATGCTCAGCGTGACCGCGGGCGAGCGTACCCCCATGCTCAACGGGCCGCCCACCCGCCGGGAGATTCGGCCGGGGGAGGTGGTGCGCATCGACGTCATCGGGACGGTCCAGCACTACGTGTGCGACGTGGCCCGGACGGCCGTGGTGGGCCCTCCGACCCCGGAGCAGGAGGCGCTCTGGGGGCGGCTGGTGGAGTGCCGCCACCTGGCCCTGGACCTGATCCGCCCGGGCGCCAGCACGCGCGCCATCTTCCGAGCGTACATCGAGAAGATGGACGCCTGGAGGCTGCCGACGCTGCACTTCCTGGGCCACGGCCTCGGCCTGACCCTGCACGAGGAGCCTTACCTCAACCGCTACGCCGACACGACCCTGGAGGAGGGAATGGTGCTGGCCATCGAGCCGCTGGTCACCCTCCCGGCCCTGGGCATGCAGCTGGAGGAGACCGTGATCGTGACCGCAACGGGGTGCGAGGTGGCGACCTGCCAGTACGACGTGGGCCGGCTGTGGCAGATGGTGCCGGGGGACCGGCCGTGAACGGGGACGCCGTGGTCGTGGGGGCGGTACCCGATCTGGACCTGCGCGGCCGCACCGTGGCCGTGCTGGGCGGGGACGGCCGCGAGGTGGAGATCGCCCGCCAGGCTGCGCGGGCCGGGGCCGTCGTCCGGACCTGCGGGCTGCCTGTCACCGGCGACGTGCCCGGAACTCCCGCCTCGACGGTGGCGGAAGCCGTACGGGACGCCGACGTGGTGATCTGCCCGGTCCCCCTGCCCGCGGCGGACGGGAGTCTCTTCGCCCCCCACGCCCCCGACCCGCTGGTGGTGAACACGGCCACCCTGCGGGGCGTGCGTCCCGGGGCCGTCCTCATCACCGGCCGTGCCAGCCCGCA
This sequence comes from Armatimonadota bacterium, assembly GCA_031081585.1. Taxonomy (NCBI): domain Bacteria; kingdom Bacillati; phylum Armatimonadota; species Armatimonadota bacterium. The sequence continues at coordinate 18,215 of JAVHLY010000006.1, read as the reverse complement.
GATGGCCGAGGCTGCGCAGGCGCTGCACCTGCGCCTCCGCGAGTACGAGCAGGAGGAGGACCTGATGTTGCTGCGCGCCCCCGCCATTGCCGAGGGGGCCATCCGGGTGGCCATCGAGCACACGGAAGTCACCCTGCACGGACACCCCTGCATGGTCGTGGGCTTCGGCAGGATCGGTCCCGTGCTGGCGGCTACGCTGCGCGGGCTCGGCGCACGCGTGACGGTGGCCGCCAGGAACCCCGCACAGCTGGCGCGGGCCTGGGCGATGGGGTGCGCCGCGGTTCCCCTGGAGGCGCTCGCCGAGCGTGCGCGCGACATGTGCGTGATCTTCAACACGGCCCCGGCGCGCCTCTTCACCCGCGAGGTGCTGACCCGCCTGGACCCGCAGTGCCTGTTGATCGACCTCAGCGGGCCGCCGGGGGCCGTCGACCTGGCTGCCGCCGGCGAGCTGGGGGTGCCAGTGGTGTGGGCGAGGGGCCTGGGCGGGCGTGCCCCCCGGACGGTGGGGTACAGCCAGTGGCTGGGCATCACGCGCATCCTGGCCACGGAGTGGCCGCCGTGAGCTCCGCAGCGGCCTACGACCTGATCCTGCGGGACGTCACCGTCCCCGGGTGGCCGATGCCCTGCGACATCGCCATGGTGGGGGAGCGGATCGCGGAGGTGGCGCCACGGCTGGAGGGCCGGGGGCGTGGGGAGTGGTCCGGCGCGCAGCGGTGGGTGCTGCCGGCGCTGGTCGAACCGCACCTGCACCTGGACAAGGCTTTCTCGCTGGACCTCACCGGGCCGGCTGCCGACCTGGCCGGCGCTGTCACCGCCACGGCGGCTCTGCGCCAGGTCAGGGACCGCCCGGGGTTGATGACCCGGGGCCGCCGATTGCTGGATACCGTCCAGGCTTGGGGCGTGGGGGCGTTACGCGCCCACGTGAATGTGGATCCGGCCGTCGGGCTGCTCGGCGTCGAGGCGGCGCTGGCGTTGCGCGAGGAGTACGGTGATCGGCTGCGTGTGCAGGTCGTCGCCTTTGCCTCGCGGCACGGGCTCCCGGAACGCCCCACCCGGGAATTGCTGGTCGAGGCCGCCCGCCTGGGATGCGACAGTCTCGGCGCCAGCATCGGCATCGACGACGATCCGGGGCCGGTCCTGAAGGTCCTCTTCGAGCTGGCGGAGGCTCGCGGGCTGGGGGTGGACCTCCATGTGGACGAACACACGGAGCCGCGCTGCCCTGGCCTGGCGGCGCTCATCCCGGCGACCCTGGCCCATGGCTATGCCGGTCGCGTCGTGGCCGGCCACTGCTCCGCCTTGGCCTGCGTCGACGCCACCGAGCGCGCCTCCCTGATCGAGGGTCTGGCGACAGCGCGGATCACCGTGGCGGTCCTGCCGCTGACCAACCTCTTCCTGCAGGGCCGGGGCGACCCCTCGGGCCCACGGGGCATCGCCCCGGTGCGCGAGCTGCTGGCCGCTGGCGTGCAGGTGGTCTGCGGTTCGGACAACGTGCAGGATGCGTTCTTGCCGTATGGGAACGGTGATCCGCTGCTGGCGGCCTTCGTCCTGGGCATTGCGGCGCAGCTCACCACAGAGGCCGAGCGCGCGGCACTGACGACGATGGTCACCACCGCCGCTGCCGAGGTGTTGGCCCTGGGCGACTACGGCGTGCGGCCGGGCGGGCGGGCCGATCTGGTGGTCCTGGACTGCCGGCCGCCCGACGGTCCGGTGGTCAGCTTGCCTCGCCGGGCGCTGGTGGTGCGGGGAGGTCGGGTGGCCCCCCTCTCCGTGGCGGACGGCGGCGTGGAGGAGGCACCGGTATGGACTACACCCTCGATGTAAACGATACGGCGCTGCTGGTCATCGACGCCCAGAACGCCTTCCTGCACCCCCAGGGCACCCTGGGGCTGAGCGGCGTGGACACCACACTGCTCTCGGCCATCCTCCCGCCGTTGCGGCGCCTCATCGAGGCCTGCAAGGCCCGGGCGATCCCCGACATCTGGACCGTGCAGCACCACCTGCCCGAGGACCGCACCCGCACCCTGCACCGCATCCAGCCCCATACCCAGAAGCGGGCCCGGATCGCCTGCCAGCCCGGCACGTGGGATGCGGAGATCGCCGACGAGCTCAAGCCGCTGTTGGACGGGCGCAGCCACGTCATCGAGAAGCACAAGTTCAGCGTCTTCTACGGGACGCGCCTCGAGGTGCTGCTGCGCATTCTCGGCCGGCGCACGCTCCTGGTCACCGGGACCACCACCAACGCCTGTATCGACACCTCCGTCCGCGAGGCGTACATGCGCGACTACGACCTCCTCATCGTCGCGGACTGCATCGGCGGCATCCGCCGCGACTGGCACGAGATGGCCCTGGCCGTCTGGGCGCACTACTGCGGTCTGGTGGTGACCTCCGACCAGGTCCTGGAGATGCTGGCCGCGTCCCCCGCGCCCGCACCGGGATCCTGAGGCGGGGGGACGGGTCCGGGAGGAGGCAGCGATGGCGCGAGTCGATCTGGTGGTCCGCGACTGCCACGTGGTGACCCCCGACCTGACCTTCCGGGGCTGGGTGGCCGTGCGGGGAGGGCGCATCGTGGCCATGGGCGACGAGGGGGACGGCCCTGCAGCTGAGGAGGTCCTGGAGGGGCGCGGGCAGGTGCTGCTGCCGGGCCGGGTGGAGCCCCACATCCACCTCGGGGTCCACTACCCCTTCGAGGTGGACGTGGAGCAGACCAGCGCCGCGGCCGTGGCGGGCGGCACGACGGTGATGATGCCCCACGCCCGCGCCAAGGCGTCGTACCTGGAAGTCTATCCGGCCTGGGAGCAGGTGGTGGCCGCGCGCTCTCACTGCGACGTCGTCTTCCACCTTCAGATCCAGAACCGCCGCCACATCGACGAGATTCCCCAGTACCGGGAGCGGTTCGGGGTCCTCTGTTACAAGCTGCACCTGGACTACCGTGTCCGGGCCGTGGCGGAGCTGGACATCGAACCCCTGGACGACGGTGACGCCTACCTGACCATGCGGCAGTGCGCGCAGATCGACGCCCTCTGCGCCCTCCACTGCGAAGACGTCGAGATCATCCGCTACACGCTGCCGGCCGTCCAGCGCACGGGCCGGCGGGACCTGCAGGCGTGGACCGACGCCCGACCGGCCTTCTGCGAGGTGGCGGACATCCACACGATGGCCTACCTCAGCGAGCTCACCGGCTGCCGCGCGGTCGTCCTGCACCTGGCGGCCGCCGAGGGCATCGAGGCGGCGCAGCGGTGGACCCAGCGCCCCTTGATCCTGGAGACGCTGGTGCAGTTCCTCACGGTCTTTCCGGAAGAGGCGGGACCGCGGATCGGCGCCATCGGCAAGATGAACCCGCCGTTGCGCGACCGCACCAACGGCGAGCGGCTGTGGGCGGGGGTGCGCTCCGGGGCCATCGCCACCGTCGGTACCGACCACATCTCGTGTGAGAAGCACGAGACCGACGACCTCTGGCAGGCCACCGCCGGCATGCCGGGGATCGAGGTGGCCTTGCCCCTGCTCCTCTCGGAGGGCGTGCACCGGGGGCGGATCACCCTGCAGGACCTGGTCCGGGTGGCCTGTCTCACCCCCGCCCGCCTCTACCACATCGACGACCGCAAGGGGGCCATCGCCGTCGGCAAGGACGCCGACCTGGTGCTGGTCGACATGGACCGGGAGCGGGTGGTGAGCCCGCAGACCACGGTCTCGCGGTTCAAAACCGCGGCCAATGGCATGCGCCTGCGCGGCTGGCCGACGACGACCATCAAGGGGGGGCGCGTGGTCTTCCGCGACGGGGAGGTCATCGGACCGCCGGCGGGTCGGGTCCTGCGGTCGTACTGAGCCGCGGCCCACGGCGGAAGAGGTCGGAGCCGCCGCGCCGTCCCGGCGTGCGGGGGTAGGGGCGCGGGAGGAGGAAGGGACCCGCCCGGGTGTCGAAGAGGTATTTGTTCGGGAAGAAGTGAAACAGAGTTGCGCTCAATAAAACAGACCACCCAGGAGGGGTGCGCACGCGGACGTTGGAGCGGGCGCTGGCGGTCATCGAGGCGCTGGTGGCCAGCGAGGGGCCGCTGGGGGTGTCCGAGCTGACCCGCGTCCTGCGCCTGGACAAGGCCACGGTCTTCCGTATCCTGGCGGCCTGGAGCCGGCGGGGCTACGTGCGCCAGGACCCGCAGACTCGCCGGTACGACCTGGACGCCGGCCTGCTGACCCTGTCGGCGCGGGTGCTCTCCCGCATGGACCTCCCCCAGCGCGCGCGGCCGTACCTGGCCGCGTTGGTGACGCGGACCGGGCAGAGCGCCCACCTGGCGGTGCTGGCGCCAGAGAACCCGCTGTGGACCGTCTACGTCGGCCAGGAGAAGGGGCCCTCCCGCGTCCAGGTGGACATCGGCATCGGTCACGTCGCCCCCGCGCACTGCACCGCCGTGGGCAAGGCCCTGCTGGCGGGTCTGCCGCCGGACAGGCTGCGCGCCGTGCTGGCCGACGCCCGACTGACCAAGTTCACACCCAAGACCCGCGTGACGCTGCCGTCGCTGGAGCGGCACCTGGCGGTCGTTCGCCGCCAGGGCTACGCCGTGGACGACGAGGAGTTCCACCGCAACATCCGCTGCATCGCCGCGCCGGTCCGGGGCAGGGGTGGCGAGGTCGTGGCCTCCATCGGGATCTCGGGGATCGCGGCCGACATCCCGTCCGGGCGGATCCCGCCGCTGGCCCGGGTGGTGGTGGAAACGGCGGCGCGCCTCTCTGAGGAGCTGGGTCACCCGGCCGGCCGGACGGGTGGGCGGCGCCACCTGACGGCGGACCGGTGGCGGACAGGGAGCGGTCGGGGGGCCGGCCGCCGGCGCCCGGTCGGAGGGCGTCGGTGACGCTGGCGGGGCGGGTCGCCCTGGTGACGGGAGCCGGTCGGGGGATCGGCCGGGGGATCGCGCTGCGGCTGGCGCGGGACGGGGGGGCCGTGGTCGTGGCGGATATCGAGGAAGACAGCGCCGCGGGCGTGGCCGCGGAGATCACCCGCGCCGGCGGGCGGGCCATCGCGACCCGGCTCGATGTGCGCGACGAGGCGAGCATCGCCCGGGCCTGCCGCGACGCCCGGGAGGCGCTGGGGCCCATCGACATCCTGGTCAATAACGCCGGAGTCTACCGCCGCACGCCCCTGCTGGGCTTCCCCCTGGAGGACTGGCACCAGAGCCTGGCGGTCAACCTCACGGGTCCGCTGCTGTGCGCACGCGCGGTGGTCCCGGATATGCTCGCCCGCGGGCAGGGCACCATCGTCAACATGGCCTCCATCTCCAGCAAGACGGCCTTCGGCCAAGACGTGGCCTACGTGGCGTCCAAGACCGGGCTCCTGGGCCTGACCCGGGCGTTGGCGGTCGAGCTGGCGCCGCATCGCATCACGGTGAACGCCGTCTGCCCGGGCAACATTCACACCCGCATGTTGGAAGAGGTGGACGCCGCGGTCACGGCGCGCGACGGGCGGGCGCCAGGGACGTTCCTGCGGGAGCGGCCGGGACAGATCCCGCTGGGGCGCCTGGGGACGCCCGAGGACGTGGCCGGCGTGGTGGCCTTCCTGTGCGGACCGGACGGGGCCTACATCACCGGCCACGCCATCCACGTGGACGGCGGGTTGGTGATGACCTGAGGGGGAGGGGGGAAGGGATCATGAGGTCGACACGCGGCATCGGGGTGGTGCTGGCCATGGCGCTGGCGCTGTTGCTCCCGGGGGTCTGGGGGGTGCGACCGACCGGGGGGGCGCCGGCAGGCGGCATCACCATCGAGTACTGGCACATCTTCTCCGAGACCTTCGGCGGCCCGGTCCTGCGCAGCGTCGTGAGCCGGTTCAACGAGTCCCAGGGCAGCGTGCGCGTCGTCGAGCGCCTGCAGCCGGGCGGCTACATCGGCCTGCTGCAGAGCCTCCAGGCTGCCATCGCCGCCCGGACCCCTCCGGCCGTGGCCGTGATCGGCTACAACTTCACGGAGTTCGTCATCGACACCTTTCCACACAAGCCCGCCCAGGAGTTCCCGGGCTGGAAGGAGCTGCTGGCCGGGTTCGCGCCCCGGGTGGTGGCCTTCGGGCAGAAGCACGGGCGGCAGCACGGCATCCCCTACAGCCTGAGCGTCCCCGTCATGTTCTACAACGCGGACCTCTTCCGGGCCGCCGGCCTGGACCCTGACCGCCCCCCGGCGACGTGGGAAGAGGTGCTCCAGGCGGCTCTGGCCATTCGGGCCAGGACGGGCAAGTTCGGGGTCTTCCTGTGGAACCGGGACACGTTCGTCATCCAGTCGCTGGTGGAGTCCGCCGGGGGCGCGTTCATGAGCCTCGACAACCGCCGGGTGACGGTGAACGCCCCGGCCAACCGCGAGGCGCTCCAGTTCTACAGCGACCTGGTCAACGTCCACCGGGTCACGCCGCTGGCCACCTCCGACGAAGCGCAGGCGAGCTTCCTGCGCGGAGAGATCGCCATGCACGTGGCCTCCATCGCCAACCTGGAGAACTTCCAGCGCAGCGCGCGCTTCACGCTCCGGACGGCGGCCTTCCCCACCTTCGGGACGCGCCCGCGCCGCGTCGTCGCCGGCGGCAACAACCTCTTCGTCTTCGCCCTCGACCCGCGGCAGCAGGAGGCCGCGTGGAAGCTGATCCGCTACCTGGTCTCCGCGGACGGGTTGAGCCGGTGGACCACCGGGCTGGGGTACCTCTCCCCGCTGCGGCGCATGGTGGAGGCGCAGAAGGTGCGCCCCCTCAACCCGCTGGCCCGGCCGGCTCTGGAGACGCTGGACGCCGTGGTGCGGTGGACCAACTTCCCCGGCAGCCAGGGGCCCCAGGCCGAGCGCGCCATCCTCGACGCGGTGACGGCCATCCTGAGCGGCCGCACGCCCGTCGCCCAGGCCCTGGACGAGGCGCAGGCGCGCATCACCGACCTGGTCGGGCGCTGAGCCCATGCCCAGCGGGCCCGGCCTGGCCGTGTCGCAGTTTGCCGTCCTCACCGAGCCGATCGGGGCGGGGCTGCAGGCGCTGGCACGGACCGGCATCCCGGCGCTCGAGATCTTCATGGAAGGCCCCCAGTGGTGGGCTGCCGACGCCTTCGAGGAGGTGCGGCGGGCGCGGTCCGCCTTCGCCGGCCCCGTCTCCCTCCACCCGCCCGCCTGGGACGTGAACATCGCCAGCTACACCGCGCCCGTCCGCGAGGCCGCGCTGGGCGTCTACCGCCAGGCCCTGGAGTGGGCGCACCGGCTGGAGGCCGCCTACGTCGTGGTGCACGTCGGCTGGCGGGGCGACCCCAGCCTGCCGCGGCCTGCCTGCCTGCGACGGGCGGAGGAGGCCATCGGGATCCTGGCCCCGCTGGCCCGCGAGGCCGGCGTGGTGCTGGCGGTGGAGAACGTGGGCTGGCACGGGCAGGAGGTCTGCGACCAGGAGGAGTTCACAGCCCTGGCTGCCCGGCTGCCTGACACGGCGGGGGTCCTCCTGGACGTGGGCCACGCCTACCTGGCGGGGTGGGACCTCCCCGAGGCCTTCCGCACCCTTGCGTCCCGCCTCGTGGCCGTGCACCTGCACGACAACGACGGCGTCGCCGACCGGCACCTGCCCATCGGCGACGGGACCATCGGGTGGGCCGCGCTCCACCCGGTGCTGCACGCGCTGCCGGCGCGCTGTCAGTGCGTCCTCGAGTACGCGCCCGGCACGGCCCTGGACCGGCTGCGGGAGGGCGCGGCACTGCTGGCCCGGTGGCTGGCCCGGTGACGCGCGCCCAGGCCGCCGGGTGGGCTCTGCGCCGACCCCGCAGCTGGGAGGCCACGGGGAGGGGCCCCCTGGGCTACCTGTACGCAATTCCGGCGCTGGTGGTGCTGCTGGTGTTCACCTACTGGCCGGTCCTCCGGACCGTTGAGCTCAGCCTCTTCCGCTGGAACCTCATCGCGCCCACACGCACCTACCTGGGGCTGGAGAACTACCGGGACCTGGCGCGCTCCGCGGAGTTCTGGGGCGCCGTCTGGACCACCCTCAAGTACTTCGGTGCCGTGCTCCCTCTGGCCGCCGGCGTCCCCCTGGCCGTGGCGGTGTGCCTGCTGGCGCTCTCCCGCCGGCTGCAGCCGGTCCTCAAGCTGGCCCTGTTCTCGCCGTCCGTGGTCTCCTTCGCGGTGGGCAGCATGGTCTGGCTGTGGATCCTCAATCCCATCCACGGGGTGGCCAACCGGGCCCTGGCGCTGGCGGGGTTGCCCGGGCGCTCCTGGCTCAGCGACCCGGACTGGGCCCTCTGGGCCATCGTGGTGCTCATGGCCTGGAAGAGCTTCGGGTACAACTTGGTGATCTACCTGGCCGGGCTGGCCGCGATCCCCGCCGAGTACCTGGACGCCGCGGCTGCGGACGGCGCCTCGGCCTGGCAGACCTTCCGCCACGTGGTCTGGCCCCTCCTCTCGCCGACGACGCTGTTCGTCGGTCTCAGCACGCTCATCGCCACGGCCCAGCACACCTTCACGCCCATCCAGATCCTCACCGCCGGCGGCCCCAATCGTAGCACGACCAACCTGGTCTACCTGATCTACGACTACGGGTTCCAGTTCTTCCAGACCGGACTGGCCTCGGCGGTGGCGGTGGTGATGTTCGTCGCCTTCCTGGGGGCGACGTGGGCGCAGTTCCGGCTGCTGGAGCGGTTCGTCCACTATGAGGGTTAACCGCCCCCTGGCCTTCACCGTGGTGCTGGCCGCGGCGGCGCTGCAGGTGTTTCCCCTCCTGTGGATGGTGACCACGGCGTTCAAGACCGAGCGGGAGGTCTTCGGTTCGTTGAGCCTGTGGCCGACCGCCCCCACCCTGGAGAACTTCCGCTACGTCTGGACCCGGGTGCCCATGCTGCGCTACGTCGTCAACAGCCTAGCGGTGGCGGCCGTGGTGGTGGCGGGGCAGCTGCTCTCCAGCATCCTGGCGGCCTACGCCTTCGCCCGCCTCCGCCCGCCCGGGCGGGAGGCGATCTTCCTGCTGACCGTGGGCACCATGCTGGTGCCGTTTCAGATCACGATGATCCCCAACTTCCTGCTGGTTTCCCGCCTGGGCTGGATCGACACCATCCCGGGGCTGGCGGTGCCCCACCTGGCCAGCGCCTTTGGCATCTTCCTCCTGCGCCAGCACTTCCTGGCCTTCCCCGCCTCCCTGGAGGAGGCGGCGGCGCTGGAGGGGGCTTCCCGCTGGCAGATCCTCTGGCGGGTAGTGGTGCCGGTCAACCGCGGGGCGCTGGGGGCGCTGGCCATCCTCTTCTTCATCCAGAACTGGAACGAGTACTTCTGGCCGCTGCTGGTCGCCCGCGACCGGGCCACCACCCTGCCCCTGGGGCTGGCCCGGTTCGTCAGCGCCGAGGGGGGCACCCTCTTCGGCCCTCTGATGGCGGCGGCCACCATGGCCACGGTGCCAGCCATGGCCCTGTTCCTGGCGGCCCAGCGCGAGATCGTCGGCACGTACACCATGTCGGGGCTGAAGGGATGAGCCGCCCGCCCGGGTCCGTGGTCGGCACGTCGGCGTCCATCGAGTTCCTGTTCGCGGAGCTCCCGCTGGTGGACCGGGTGGCGGCGGCGGCCCAGGCGGGGTTCCAGGGCGTGGAGTTCTGGGACTGGCGCACCAAGGAGATGGACCGGCTGGCGGACGCCGCGGCGCACGCCGGCGTGGTCATTACCGGTTTCTTCGGCAACCGCCGCTACTCCCTCATTGACCGCACCCAGCACGCCCCGAACCTGGACGGCCTGGCCGAGTCCCTGGCCTGCGCCCGGCGTGTCGGGTGTCCGGCCGTCCACGCCTTCGTCCAGGAGATCCGCCAGGACGGGACGGTGGTGCCCCCGACCCGGCCGCTCGCCGAGGCGGAGGCCTTCGAGAACGCGGTGGAGGGGTTGAGGCAGGCCGCCGCGCTGGCCCAGGCCCACGGGGTCGTGCTGTTGCTGGAGGCCATCAACCCCGTCTCGGTCCCCGGGTACTTCCTGGACACGGCGGAGAAATGCCTGCGCCTCGTGGAGGCCGTCGACCACCCCTCCCTGGCGATGACCTACGACTACTTCCACCAGCAGCAGGCGGGAGGCAACCTCATGGCGACGCTGGAGCGGTGTCACCACCGGGTGGCCGCCGTGCACGTGGCCGACGTCCCCGGACGTCACGAGCCGGGGACCGGGGAGATCAACTTTGTGAACCTCAACCGGCATCTCCACCAGCTGGGCTTCGACGGGACCCTGGTGTTCGAGGTGAAACCGCGGGGCACGTCCGGGGAGGCTGTGCGGGCCATCCACGCGATCTTTGCCGACCGGTTTCCCCGCCGGGAGGGCGGGTGAGCCATGCGCGCCTCCATGGTTTACACCCCCGACTTCCTCCGACGGCTGTACGCGGACATGCTGCTCATCCGCCGGTTCGAGGAGCGGGCGGCCCAACTGCGCCTGGCCGGCCACATCCCTGGCTTCCTCCACCCCTCCATCGGACAGGAGGCGGTGGCGGTGGGCGCCTGCGCCGCCCTCGAGCCCCAGGACTACATCACCAGCACCCACCGGGGGCACGGCCACATCCTGGCGCGCGGCGCCGATCCCGGACGCATGTACGCGGAGCTCTTTGCCCGCCGCGAAGGCTACAACCGGGGGAAGGGCGGGTCCCTGCACATCGCCAGCGCGGCCTTGGGCATCATGGGCGCCAACGGCATCGTGGGCGGCGGCATCCCCATCGCGGTGGGCCTGGCGCTCGCCCTGACGGTGCGCGCCCGTCTGGCCGGGACCGGGGCCCCCACAGCCGGCGTGGCCGTGGCTTTCTTCGGCGACGGGGCCTCCAACCAAGGGGTGTTTCACGAGTCGTTGAACCTGGCCGCCCTGTGGCGGTTGCCGGTCGTCTTCATCTGCGAGAACAACCTCTACGGCGAGTTCACCCCCCAGCACAGGCACCAGCCGATCCGGGACATCGCCGGGCGGGCGGTGGCCTACGCCATGCCGGGGGTGGTCGCCGACGGCAACGACGTCCTCGATGTCTTCCGTGTCGTGGGCAAGGCCGTGACCGACGCGCGCCAGGGGCGGGGGCCGACGCTGGTCGAGTGCAAGACCTACCGCCTGCGCGGGCACTACGAAGGCGACATGGGACACTACCGTCCGCCGGACGAGGTGGCCGCCTGGCAGGCCCGGGATCCCGTGGTCACCTTCCGGGAGCGCTTGCTGGCCGAGGCGGGGTTCACCACGGCCGACCTGGAGGAGGTCGAGCGCGCGGTGGAGGCGCGGCTGGAGGCCGGCGTCCGCTTCGCGTTGCAGGCGCCGCGCCCCGCGGCCGACGAAGCCCTGGAGGACGTCTACGTCGAGACCCACGACGGGAGCGCACTCGCATGACCCCCCGCCGGCCTGAGCCGCAGGCGGCCGACCGTCAGCTCAGCTACGCCGCGGCCATCCGGGAGGCGCTGGAGGAGGAGCTGGCGCGCGACCCGGCGCTCCTCCTCCTGGGCGAGGACATCGGCGAGCCCGGCGGCGTCTTCGGGGTCACCCAGGGGTTGTGGCAGCGCTTTGGTCCCCACCGCGTCCTCGACACGCCGATCTCCGAGGCGGCGATCGTCGGCACGGCCCTGGGGGCGGCGCTGGCCGGCATCCCCGTCGTGGTGGAGATCATGTTCGGCGACTTTGCCACCCTGGCCATGGACCAGATCGTCAACCAGGCGGCCAAGCTGCGCTACATGACGGGCGGGCAGGTGAACGTCCCCCTGGTCATCCGCATGGTCACGGGAACGGCCGGCGCGACGGCCGCCCAGCACTCGCAGAGCCTGGAGGCGTGGTTCACCCACACGCCCGGCTTGAAGGTGGTCACCGCCGCGACCCCGTACGACGCCAAAGGGCTGCTCAAGGCCGCCATCCGGGACCCGGACCCGGTCCTCTTCTTCGAGCACAAACTGCTCTACACGAGCCGGGGCGCCGTGCCGGCGTCAGACTACACCGTGTCCCTGGGCAGCGGGCGGGTGGTGCGGGAGGGAACGGACGTCACCGTGCTGGCTTACCTGGCCATGGTCCCCCGCGCCCTGGCCGCCGCCGAGGCGGTGGCGGCCGAGGGCATCTCCGTCGAGGTGTGGGACCCGCGCTCGCTGGTACCCTTCGACCGCGCCGGCCTCCGTCGCTCCCTGGCCCGCACGGGACGCCTGGTCATCGTCCACGAGGCGCCCCGGCGTGCCGGCTTTGGGGCGGAGGTGGCCGCCCTGGTGGCGGAGGAGTGCTTCGACCTCCTGCGCGCGCCCATCGTCCGGGTCGCCGGGCTCAACGCGCCCGTCCCCTATGCGCCGGAACTCGAAGACGCCGTCCTCCCCGGCGAGGCGCGCATCGTCCAAGGGATCCGGGCGGTCATGGCGGCCGGGCGGCCGTAGCGTGCCGGACATGGTCGAGACGGTGCGCATGCCGAAGTGGGGGCTGACCATGGCGGAGGGGCGCATCGTCGAGTGGATGGTGGACGAGGACGAGCCCGTGACCGAAGGCGACGTCCTCTGCATTGTGGAAACCGAGAAGACGAATGTGGAGCTGCCCGCGCCCTGTGCCGGCGTGGTGGCCCGCATCCTGGTCCGCGAAGGCCACACGGTGACGGTGGGGACGCCCATCGCCGTCATCGCCTCGACCCCGGAAGAGGCAATGCGGGTGCGGAGCGGGGAGCGGTGATCGCGCCCACGGGCCCCGGTCGGCCCTTTGCCCTGCTCTTCGAGCGGGACCAGGAAGGCGATCTCCCCCTGCCGGAGCCCTTTCGGGCCATCTATGGTGGAGACTGGCGGCTGCCCCGTGGGGAGCGCCGTCCCTACACCTTCGTCAACTTCGCCACCTCGCACGACGGGCGGATCTCCTTCAACGTGCCGGGGCACAGGGGGGCGGCCGACGTCAGCGAGCGCAACCCGCACGACCGCTGGCTCATGGGCCTCCTGCGGGCGCGGGCGGACGCGGTGATGGTCGGGGACGGCACCCTGCGGGCCTCCCCCTCCCACGTGTGGACCGCGGAACACATCTTTCCTGCCGACGCGGCCGCCTTCGCCGCCCTCCGACGCGCCGAGGGGCGGGAGCGGGTCCCTCTGCTGGTCATCCTCTCCCAGACGGGTGAGCTGCCCGGCCGGGCCCGGGTGTTCCGCACGGGGCAGCGCGTCCTCGTGGCCACCACCACCAGGGGGGTGAAGGCTGCCCGCGCCGTAGCCAGGCGAGGGGGGGTGGAGGTCTTGGCATTCGGGACGGCCACCGTGCAGGTCCGCCGGCTGCTGGCCATGCTGGTCCGGCGGTTCGCCGTGCGCACGCTGTTGTGCGAGGGGGGCGCGCGGACCTACGGCACCCTGCTGCGGGCCGGCTGCGTCGACGACGAGTTCCTGACGATCTGTCCTCTCATCATCGGCGATGGGTCCCGCCGCCGTCCCCGTCCGAGCCTGGTGGAGGGCGCCGGCTTCCTGCCGGGTGTGGCGCCCCACCTCTCCCTCCACAGCGTCCGGCGCGCCGGCGACTACCTCTTCCTCCGCTCCCGGGTCGCCAGGGCGGGGCGGCGGCGGGCAGCGGGCGAGGGCGGAGCATGAGGATTGCGGAGCTCGAGGTGATGCTGGTCGGCCTGCCGACCCGCCGGGTGCACCGGTGGGCGGGCCTGCAGGGACCCATCGGCCGCTACGTCGTCGTGCGGGTACGTGGCGAGGACGGCCTGGAGGGGTGGGGAGAGACGCCCTGCCTGCCAGACTGGGGCGGCGCCTACGGCACCCACTACGGCGAGACGCCGCAGACGGTGCGCCACGTGCTGCAGGACCTCCTCCTGCCCGCCCTCCGGGAGGAGGACGTTTTCGACCTGCCCCGGGTCCATCAGGTCATGGACCGCGTCATCAAGGGCCACCCCTACGCCAAGGCCGCCCTGGACATCGCCCTGCACGATCTGAAGGGGAGGGCCCTGGGCGTCCCGGTCTACGAGCTCCTGGGCGGGAAGGTGCGGGAGTGGATCCCCGTGGGGCACAGCATCGGCCTGATGGACGTGGAGGCGGCCGTGGAGGAGGCGCGGCAGGTCGTCGGGGAGGGGATCGCGCACATCAAGGTCAAAGGCGGCCCCGATCCGGCACGGGACATCCGCACCGTGGAGGCGGTGCGGGAAGCCGTGGGACCGGACGTGGAGATCCGGCTCGACGCCAACCAGGCCTACACCGTCCCCGTGGCCATCCGGACCCTCCGGGTCCTGGAGCGGTGGGGGCTGGCCCTGGCCGAGCAGCCGACGGAAGGGATCGACGAACTGGCGGCCGTCGCCCGCGCGGTCAGTGTCCCCATCATGGCCGACGAGAGCGCCTGGACGCCGCGCGACGTCCTCCACCTGCGGGAGGCCGGTGCGGCGCGGTACGTCTCGCTCTACGTGACCAAACCGGGCGGCCTGTACCGGGCGCGCCAGATGGCCGCCGTCCTGGAGGCAGCGGGGATGGAGGCCGACGTGGGCGGCTCGGCGGAGTTTGGCATCGGCAACGCGGCCAATCTGCACCTGGGGGCAGCGTCGGCGGCCGTCACGGTGCCGGCCATCATCCCGATCACCACGGTGGCCGGCCGGGAGCAGACCCGGGTGGCCGGTCGGATCTACACCGATGACCTCCTCGCCGCGCCCTTCGAATACCGTGCCGGCGCCCTGCGCGTGCCCTCAGGGCCGGGGCTGGGGATTACGGTGGACCCGGACAAGCTGGGCCGTTACCGCCTGGCCTGGAGCTAGCCGCCGTGGAGCGGATCGACGTGGCGGTGCTGGGGGCGGGCAACGGCGGCGTGGCCGCAGCGGCGGACCTGGGGCTGCGCGGCTTCCGCGTGGCGCTGTGCAACCGGAGTCCCGAGCGGCTCCTGCCCTTCCAGCGCCTGGGCGGTGTGGAGGTCACAGGAGCGCCGGGCGAGGCCACCGTACCCGTGGGGCGCATCACCACCGAGGTGGCCGAGGCGGTACGCGGGGCGGAGGTCGTCATGCTCACCGTGCCCGCACCGGGTCAGAGCTTCTACGTCGACCAGCTGGCGCACTGCCTGGAGCCCGGCCAGCTGGTGGTCCTCAACGCCAGCAACACCGGCAGCGCCCTGCACGTCGCCCGGCGGCTCGCCGACCGCGGTGCTCCTCCGGTGCCCGTCGTCGAGTTCAACACGCTAACCTACATCTGCCGCATGGTCTCGCCGACCAGGGTGAACATCACCGGGCCCGCCCGCACCGTCGCCGCCGGCGTCCTGCCCGCGCGCCTCAGGGAGGATGCCTGCCGGCGGCTGGCGCGCTACTACCCGCAGCTCCAGCCCGTCCCCACGGTGCTGGTCACCTCGCTGTCCAACTTCAACGCGGTCCTCCACCCGGCGGGCATGGTGCTGAACACCGGGTGGGTCGAGCACACCGCCGGGCAGTTCTACTACTACTACGAGGGGACCACCCCGGGGGTGGCCCGGGCCATCGAGGCCCTGGACCGGGACCGCCAGGCGATCGCCCGGGCCTACGGTGTCGAGACGCCTTCCTTCCTGGAGTTCTTCTACCGGGCCGGCTTCACGTCGCGCCGCGCCTGGGAGGCCGGGTCGGTCTTCGAAGCGCTGCGCGACAGCGTCCCGAACAGGTACATCAAGGCCCCGCCCAACCTAGAGGGGCGGTACATCGAGGAGGACGTGGGCTACGGCCTGGTCCCCATGGCCGCCTTCGCGCAGGCCGCGGCCGTGTCGGTGCCCACGGTGGACGCGCTCATCCACCTGGCCTCCGTGGTCACCGGCGTGGACTACCGGGCCGTCGGGCTCCATGCGGGCCGTCTGGGCATCGCCGGGGCGACGCGGGCGGAGGTGGAACGACTGGCGGCAAACGGCCCCTGGGAGGGTTTTCCGCGGTGAGGCGGCGAGGTCGCGAATCGCCGTTCCCGCCATGGGGACCGGACCGGCCGCCCTGGAGGAGGCGCCGACGGCGACGCTGAGTGACGCTAAGCGACGCTGAGTGACGCTATGTGAAGAGCCTTCGAAGTCATGGACTCCTCGGCGTTCACTGGGGTGAAGGGGGGAGGGATGAGGCGCCGCATCAGCGAGGTGGCCCGGTTCACGAGGCAACCGGACGCTGTGGCCGCGTTCTACGCCGCCCTGCTGGAGCACCCGATCCCGGCCTCGGGTCAGGGTGCCTACCACTTCTCGGTGGACGGAGTCACGCTGCTCGTCCACCCGGTCGGCGATGGGCCCCCCGCCCCCGGCTGGCCTGCGGACGTGGACCACATCGCCCTCGAGGTGGACGACCTGGAGGCGGAGTGCGAGCGCCTGCGGACCGCCGGCTACGCGGTCCTGGGACCAGCGCGGTTTCCCTGGGGGCGCTCGGCCTACCTCTACGACCCCGACGGCCGCATGGTCGAGCTGCACGCCCCCATCGAACCCCCATCGAAGCCGGCTGACGCCTAGGGGGGCGCGGAGGGGGCGCCCAGCGGGAAGCCGGGCGGGCCGCGGCGAATGGCCCCTGCTGGGTTCCTCAGGGAGTCACCGCACGGAGCTGTCGTGCGACCGGGAGGGATGGTGTCATGCCCCAGACCAAGTTCGTCCTGGACGAGCGCGACCTGCCGAAGGCCTGGTACAACGTCCTGGCCGACCTGCCCGTCCCGCTGCCGCCCGTTCTCCACCCGGGGACGAAGCAGCCCATCGGTCCCGACGACCTGGCTCCCATCTTCCCCACGGAGATCATCCTCCAGGAGGTCTCCACCGAGCGGGAGATCCCCATCCCCGAACCGGTGCGCGACGTCTACCGCCTGTGGCGCCCCACGCCGCTCCACCGCGCCTACCGGCTGGAGCAGGCCCTCCAGACGCCCGCGCACATCTACTACAAGTACGAAGGCGTGAGCCCGGCCGGCAGCCACAAGCCCAACACCGCCGTGGCCCAGGCCTTCTACAATAGACAGGCGGGGACCCGACGCCTGACCACGGAGACGGGGGCCGGGCAGTGGGGCTCGGCGCTGGCCCTGGCCTGCCGGCTCTTCGACCTGGCGTGCACCGTGTATATGGTGCGGGTCTCGTACGAGCAGAAGCCCTACCGCCGCGTGATGATGGAGACCTGGGGCGCCGAGGTGGTGCCGAGCCCCAGCCAGCGGACGCGGGCGGGGCGGGACGTCCTGGAGCGCCAGTCCGACTCGCCGGGCAGCCTCGGCATCGCCATCAGCGAGGCGGTGGAGGACGCCGCTACCCACGACGACACCAAGTACGCCATCGGCAGCGTGGCCAACCATGTCCTCCTCCACCAGACGGTGATCGGGCTGGAGGCCCGCCGGCAGATGGAGCTGGCCGGGGAAGGGCCGGATGTGGTCATCGGGTGCGTGGGCGGGGGGAGTAACTTCTCCGGCCTGGCCTACCCTTTCCTGCCCGACCGTTTCAAGGGGGCGAAGACGCGCTTCGTGGCGGTGGAGCCCGAGGCCTGTCCTTCCCTCACCCGCGGGCGCTACCTCTACGACTTTGGCGACACCGCCGCCACCACTCCGCTCTTCAAGATGTACACGCTCGGCCACACCTTCGTGCCGCCCGGGATCCACGCCGGCGGGCTGCGCTACCACGGCGACGCGCCGTCGCTGTGCCTGCTCTACGACCACGGGTACATCGAGGCGGCGGCGTACCCGCAGCGGGCCGTCTTCGAGGCGGCGGTGCAGTTCGCCCGGGCCGAGGGGATCGTGCCGGCACCGGAGTCGGCGCACGCCGTCCGCCGGGTCATCGACGAGGCGGTGGAGGCGCGCGAGCGCGGCGAGCGGCGGGTGATCCTCTTCAACCTGAGCGGGCACGGGCACTTCGACCTGCGCGCCTACGAGGAGTTCCTGGCCGGCCGGCTGGAGGACTTCGCCTACCCGCAGGAGGCGGTGGAGGCGGCGATGGCCGCCCTGGCGCCTCTGCAGCCCTGAGGTGCCCGGTCAGCCCAGGAGCCGTCGCACCGCCGCGACCAGGCGCTCGATGTCGGCCGGCTCGTTGTAGGCCTGCACCGACACCCGGAGCAGGCAGCGGTCGGTCCAGCGGAAGACCGGCACCTCGATCCCCTCCCCGCGCAGGTGCCGCTGCGCGGCCTCGGGGTCGGCCACGGGCAAGGGCACGCTGACCATCTGGGCGTACCAGCCCGCATCGTCGGGGCTGAGCGGAGGCAGGCCGGTGAGGGCGGTGATCTCGACGCGGGCCCGCCGGGCCAGGGCGTGACAGCGGTCGCGGACCTTCGGTCCCAGGTGTGTCTGGACGAACCGGATGGCCTCGGGGACGCTGAGCCAGGCGGCGATGTCGCGCGTGCCCTGCCACTCGTGCTCCGCCACCAGGCGTGAGGCCGCCCGTCCTAG